>NZ_CP031310.1:3300000-3452056 GCF_004799665.1 Halapricum salinum | reverse complement strand
CTGGACGAGGGTTGTCCTCGTCGCTGTCCTCGACCAGTCCGGCCTCGCGGGCGAGTTCGGCTGCTTCGGGTGTCGCACAGATGAGACTGTCCTCGTTGCGATAGTAGTAGTCTTTGAGTTCGGATTCGAGGTACTGGTGGACCTCGCTGCCGCTGTCTATGTCCCACCGGCTCTGGAGCTCGGCGTTTTTCGCGGCTGGAGCGCGACGATATCGGCCAGGCGGGTGAGCGCCTCCTCGGAGAGAGTCATCGAGAGAAACTACGGGCGCGAGGGGTACAATGGTGTTCCGGACTCAACTCAGTTCGGCCAGCGTCTCGGCGACGTCGTCCCAGTGACTGCCCTTCCAGAAGTGCTGACCGCACTCGCGACACCGCCAGACGGCCTCGTAGTCGGGTTCGGGCGCGTAATCCGGCGTCTGCTCTTCGGGCGCGACACGGACGAGCGGGGCGTTGCAGGCCCACAGCGTGAGGGTTCCTCGTCGATTTCGAGCGAGAAGCCGGCGTCGCGGAACTCCCGTAACTGGTCGACCGTATCGCGAGATTCGAGCAACACCGCCCGGATGCGTTCTTCGCGAGTGCGACGTCTCTGGTCACGACAGTACGACCTTCAGTCTCGGCGAGTGCGACGAGTTCGTCGTCGTCTTCGACGTCTCGACTCAGCGCGTAGGCAGCGTCGTAGCCACACATCCGGAGGTACGTCCCGAGTTTGCCCAGCATCGTGTCCAGCAAGAGCGCGGGCTGCTCTTCCGTTCCGACCTGCGAGCGTTCGATCGTCATTCGAGGAACCTCCTGACGCCCTCGGCGTCACGCGTGTTCAACACGTCGTCGGCTTCGGCCCAGCCGCGGCGGGCCGTGTGGACGCCGTAGCGGATGTACTCGTAGCTCGTCGGGCGGTGGGCGTCGGTATCGATCGCGATGGTCGCACCGGCCTCGACGGCCGCCCGGACGGCCTGCCCACTAGATCGAGTCGCTGGGGGTTCGAGTTGACCTCCAGGGCCGTGCCGGCATCGGCTGCCGCTTCGGCCAGTCGGTCGAACTCGACGGTGAGGCCGGGCCGCTGGTTCAGATACCGCCCTGTCGGGTGGCCGATGATATCGACCTCGGGGTGTTCGGCCGCGGCGATCAGACGGTCGGTCCCGTCACCGTCGAGTCCGGCGTGGGGAGCGGCGACCACGAGGTCCAGGTCCGCGAGCACGTCGTCTGCGACCGAGATCGAACCATCGGTGGCGATGTTGGCCTCGATCCCGGTGAACACCTCGATGTCCATGTCGGCGGCCGCGGCCTCGACGGCGTCGATCTGCTCGCGGATCGTCTCGTCGTCGATCCCCACGCCGCCGACCATCCCGGGGCCCGTGGCGTGGTCGGTGATGGCGATATAGTCGTGGCCGAACTCGGCCGCGCCCGCGATCATCTCCTCGATCGTGTTGTTGCCGTCCGACCAGTCGGTGTGGAGGTGCAGGTCGCCGCGCGGATCGTCTTTCGCGAGCAGGTTCGGGAGGGTGTCGTCGGCCGCGGCCTCGATCTCGCCACGGCCCTCGCGCATCTCCGGCGGGATCCACTGGAGATCGAGCGCGTCGTACATCGACTCTTCCGTTGGCCGGCGACGCGTTCGCCGACGCGCTGGCCCGCATCCGGATCGTCGACCGCAGAGACGTCGAAGACGCCGTACTCGTTCATCTTCAGGTCACGCTCGATAGCCCGGTTTCGTAACGCGACGTTGTGGTCGCGACTCCCCGTGAAGTACTGGAGGGCGCTGCCGAACTCCGCGGGCGCGACGACCCGCAAGTCGACGCGTACCTCGCCGACGCGGAGGCTGGCTTTCGTCTCACCGGACTCGATCACGCTGTCGGCCTCTGGCCAGTCAGTGAACACACCGACGGCTGCCTCGCCGTC
Organism: Halapricum salinum; assembly: GCF_004799665.1. Lineage (NCBI taxonomy): Archaea > Methanobacteriati > Methanobacteriota > Halobacteria > Halobacteriales > Haloarculaceae > Halapricum > Halapricum salinum. The sequence goes on along the minus strand of NZ_CP031310.1, from coordinate 3,450,164 downwards.
GTCGCTTCCCACGAGGACGTCCACGTCGCCGATGGTGGGTTTCCAGCGCCGCAGCGAGCCGGCGAGTTCGACCGAGTCGACTGCCGACTGGTCAGCGAGGTACGCCCGGACCGACTCGCCGAGTGGAACGGCCTCGCCGAGCAACTGCCGGTCGTGGGACTCGCGAGCGAAGTCGATCCCCTCGAGGATGTTCTGTTCGGTCTTCGGGCCGAACCCCTTGACCTCCTGGATCTCACCGGCTTCCGCGGCCGCTTCGAGGTCGTCTAGATCCCGAATATCGAGCGCCTCGTAGAGCGTGCCGACGGTCTTGGGACCGACGCCCTCGACGCTCGTCAGGGCCTCCATCTCGACGGGCAACTGTTCGCGCAGGTCTTCCAGTTCCTCGACCGTCCCGGTCTCGACGTACTCGACGATCTTCTCGGCGATGGCGTCGCCGACGCCGTCGATCTCTCCCACCGCATCCGTTCCCTCGCTCGCGAGTCGCTCGATGGGTTCGGGGTACTCGCGGACGTTCTCGGCCGCACGGCGGTAGGCCCGAGGCTTGTACTCGACGTCCATGGCTTCGAGGCGGTCGGCCATCTCTTCGAGCAGGGCCGCGACGGTGTCGTTGTGGCTCATAGTGACCCTCGTCCGTCAGTTCCCTGTCGACCGCACACGTCCGTGCGGTCGTCTCCGTACATCGGTACGACGGGTGCTATCACTGGAATCGCCCCGCTCTCCCCGTCCCGGAGTCGGCCTCCTCGTGTCCCAGCGCCTTCTTGAGGAAGCTCATCCAGCGCTTCTGATCGGCGGCCTCTTGCACTTGCTTCTCCTGGTTCAGGTCCGCCGAGCCGAGCGATTCGAGGGCTTCGAGCGCCCGATCGAGCCCGACGATCGCGTCGGCCAGTTCCTGGCCCTCTTCGTAAGAGATATCGGCCTCTTCGAGACGCTGGTAGCGCTGGCGGCGCTCGCGGCGGAGGTTGCGCTTTGCGGTCTCGACCCGGTCGCGCTCGCCCGCGGGGACCGTCTCCCGGCGTTTGATCTCGAAGACGAACGTCCGGAGGTCGATCGACTCCCCTTGCACGTCGATCTCCTCGGGGATGGACGCGCCCACCGTCGCGCCCTCCCGACCGACGCGTTCGAGCAGTTGCTTGCGCTGGTATCCTTGCACACCCGGGCTTGGGGCCCCGACCGAGAAAAATCCACGCGTCCCGACGTGGGGCGAGCGGTCGAACAAGCACAATCCCTTTAGACGGGCGGTCCGAACGCTCGGGCAATGTCGACCTGCGACGAGTGCGGCAAGCAGGAGAACATGCCGTATCACTGCCGCCACTGTGGGGGGACGTTCTGTTCGGAGCATCGCCTCCCGGAGAATCATAGCTGCCCGGGGCTGGACAACTGGGACGACCCCGGCGGCGTCTTCGACAGTGGCTTCGACGACAGCGTGAGCACGTCGAGCTCGAGCGATTCGGAGAGCGTGACGGCGAAGCTCGGGATCAACACCGGACCGGGGAGTATCTTCAGCTACTTCCGGGGCAACATGACGTACGTCTTCCTCGGGCTGATGTGGATCACGTTCTTCGCCCAGCAGGTCTTTCTCAACTTCGTGGTCGGGACCGACCGCCTGGGGAGGCCGGTAGATCTGGAATCCTATCGGCTCTACGAGTCGATCTTCATACTGTCGGCCGAGCATCCAGAATACGTCTGGACGTGGTTCACGTCCATCTTCTCGCACGGCAGCCTCTGGCACATCGCCGGCAACAGCATCTGGATTTTCTTTTTCGGCCGGATCGTCGAGAAGTACATCGGCTCTCGTGATTTCACGCTCCTGTTCCTCGCTAGCGGCGCACTCGCCGGCCTGGGGCAGATCGCCATCGGGCTCATCGAGGGGACCGGCGGCGGCGTCCTCGGGGCCAGCGGCGCGGGCCTGGCCATCGGTGGCGTGCTCGTCGTCCTCAACCCCAACCTCCGGGTGTTCATCTGGGGCGTCTTCCCGATGCCGATGTGGGCACTCGTCGGCTTCTACGCCGCACTGAGCGCGTTCGGACTCTTCGGCGTCGGTCTCTCCGGCGTCGCCAACGTCGCCCACCTGGTCGGTCTCGGAATCGGGATCGTCTACGGCCAGCGCGTCAAAAACAGGATCGGCACACCGAGCACGCTTCGCTTCGGCGGCGGTGGTCCCGGCGGCCCAGGCGGCCCCGGGGGCAGACGCCGCGGCCCCTTCTGAGCGATGAATCCCGTTCGCCCCGAGTTCGTCCCCGATCCGAGCCTCTCGCGCGAGCAGATGGAAGCCCTGCAGCACGACATCGCCGAAGCCGCCGTCTTCGCGGACGACCTCGACTTCGATCCTACAGATGTGCGGATCGGCCGGCACGCAGGCCAGCAGACTCTGACCGACGACGAGTCCCCGGTAATCGTCGGCGTCGACCAGGCCTTTCTTGACGACCGCGCGGTCAGCGCCATCGTCGCCCTTCGTGATGGCGAGGTCATCGAGGAAGTCACGGCTGTCGAGCCGGTCGAGATCCCCTACATTCCCGGGCTCCTGAGTTTCCGGGAGGGAAACGCCATCCTCGCGGCCTTCGAACGGCTCTCGGTGACGCCCGACCTCGCCGTCGTCGACGGCAGCGGCCGCATCCACTTTCGGGAGGCCGGGCTGGCGACCCACATCGGCGTGACACTCGACCTCCCGGCCGTGGGCGTCGCGAAGAATCTCCTCTGTGGCACGCCAGCCAGGTCGATCCCAGACCGGATGCTTGAGGGTGAGCGGATCGTGATCGAGGCCGATAGCGAGGTGACCGCTCCCGATGGAACCGTGGTCGGCTACGCGTTCCAGAGTCGCCAGTACGACTCGGGATCGACGAGCATCAACCCGCTGTACGTCAGCCCCGGCCACCGGATCAGCGCGGAAACGGCCGTCGACGTGGTCGAGCGCTGTTGTGGTGGGTACAAGCTCCCCGAGCCGACGCGACTTGCGGATCGCCTGGCCGACGAAGCGAAAGCCGAGTTGGCGTAGGTGTCGACGGTCACGTCCGCCTGCAGTCGACGTTCGAGAACTCGAAGCGGGCACCACCCATCTCGCTGTCGGCGATCGAGAGGTTCCATCCGTGTGCGCTCGCGATGCGCTCGACGATACTGAGACCGAATCCGGTGCCGTCGCTCTCTGAGGAATAGCCCGGTTCGAGTACTTTCGAACGCATCGAAAGTTCGATCCCGGGCCCGTTGTCGCTGACGTAGAAGCCAGACGGCGTGACACCAACCTCGACAGTGATATCGAACCCACCGTCATCCTGCAGTTGAGCCTGTGGTTCGGTCTCGGGAGCATGTTCGATTGCGTTCCTGAATAGGTTCTCGAGGAGATGTTTCAGGCGCGTCTCGTCGGCCGCGATCTCGACGCCGTCACACTCGAGCGACAGCGACGCGTTCTCGGTGAGAACCATCTCCCAGGCTTCGTTCGCGCACGGACACAGTGGGATATAGGACGGATCGGTGACTGGCTCGTCGACGTGCGCAAGCGTGAGCATGTTGTCGATGATGTCGTTCATCCGCTGGTGCGCGGATTCGATCTGCTCGATCGACGTCTCGATCGATTCGTTCAACAGCTCGACGTGTCCCTGCGCGACCGAGAGCGGATTCCGAAGATCGTGTGAGACCATGCTTGCGATGTTCTCCAGGGTCTTCGTCTCGTGTTCGATCCGTGCGTCGACCGGCCGTGACTGGAGTTCCCTGCTGATCCACGTCGACAGCATCTCGAGGAGCATCCGTTCTCCCTCGTCGAAGGGCTCGGACCGCGGATCGGAGCCGGCGAAGCAAATCGTCCCGTACGTCTGCCCGTTCATGTCGACACGTGACCCGACGTAGCTCTCTAGTTCGAAGCGTCGATACGCCGGATCCGACCCCCATCCTTCCTCGCTTGCATGTGCGATCGCCAGGAAACCGTCCGGATCCTCGATCGTCTTACGACAGTACGACTCCGAGAGTGGCGCCGTCTCGTCGGGCTGAAGCAACTCGTGAGATCCGTATGCGTATTCGATCGTCTGCGTGTCGGTCGCGGGATCAGTGTGCGACAAGAATCCGTACGGAAGGTCGAGTTGGTCAGTCTCTCTATCGAAGACAAACTCGAGTTTGGTCGCGAGACTCGCCTCCGGATCCTGGGTGATATCCCAGAGCTCTCGCAAGTGCCTGATCGCCGGATCTGAGGGGTCGACGCTGTTGAGTACGCTTGCCATGACATTAGTTGACATAATGGCTAGCGCGCGAATAAACGTTTCCTATATAAATCATATACGAACTACGTGTTATTTAGAAATCACGTAGAGGTGGTCGACGTGGCGCCCCCGTCGTGAGATTCCCTCGGATTCGATGGGTGGATCGCCCGTCTCACGCAGTCCCGAGTGGGAATGACACCACTGGGACTTACTTACCAGCGCTTCGAGTGGTGGCACATGGAGAAGACGGTACTGATCACGGGCTGTAGCTCCGGGATCGGACGCGCGACCGCCGAGGATTTTCTGGACGACGAGTGGACCGTCTACGCGACGGCCCGCGACGCGAATGACCTCGCAGAACTGGCCGATATCGGGTGTCGGACGGCCGAGCTGGACGTCACGAACGCCCGGGAAATCGAGCGTGTCGTCGAGCGAATCATCGACGAGCAGGGCCGGCTCGACGTGCTGGTCAACAACGCTGGAACCGTGCAGTTCGGTCCCGTCGAGGACGTCCCGACTGACGCTGTCCACGACCAGTTCGACGTCAACGTCTACGGCCCGCATCGTCTCATCAGGGAGGTCCTGCCGCACATGCGCGAGCGCGAACGAGGCCGGATAATCAACGTCTCAAGTGCTGTGGGCCTGCTCTCGACGCCCGGTGAGGGGGTCTACAGCAGTTCGAAGTTCGCGCTCGAAGGTATGAGCGACGCCCTCCGCAACGAGGTCGATCAGTACGGCATCGACGTGGTGCTCGTCGAACCCGGCCCGGTTGCGACCGAGTTCGAATCCCGGGTCGCGGCGTCGAAAGCCCGGCTCGATCGATCGGGGGCCTACGATTCGATCTACGACGTACAGGAAGAGCGCGAGGACATCGAGGCCAGCGACACATTCGGTATGCCGCCGGCGGCCGTCGCGGCGGTCATCACCGACGCGGCCGTCGTGAGCGATCCTGACCCACGCTATCCCGTCGGCCGGATCGCGAAAGTCTGTGCGCTCGCCCGCCATCTCCCGAGTCGCTGGCGCGATCGTGTCTGGGCGCTGCTCCGGCGCGTCACTTCGCTGCGATGATTCACGATCGCGACTCGCTGGCGACGACGCCCGCCCACGACCTCGCGCTCTCGTGTCTCGAAGCCGGTATCAGGGCCGCCCAGCCCGATCGGATCGTGGCCGAACAGATCAGCGTCGACGAGGGTGTCCTCCATGTCGCCGACGGGCGCTACGACCTCGCAGAGTACGACGAAATCGTCCTGCTGGGCGGTGGGAAAGCCGCAGACGTAGTCGCGCGGGCGCTCGAAGACGTGCTCGACGACCGGATCGACCGCGGACTCGTCGTCACGAGCGACCCCGTCGAGACGGAGACGGTCGAGGTCGTCGAGGGCGACCACCCGGTGCCGGACGAGCAGGCACGCGAGGGGGCTCGCCAGATCATCGACCGTGCGCGCGAGCAGGACGAGCGAGTCCTCTTGCTCGTCCCGATCACCGGCGGCGGCAGCGCTCTCCTCCCGTTGCCTGCGGGCGATCTCAGACTTGCGGATCTCCAGTCGATCACCGAGGCGCTCGTCGAAAGTGGTGCGGCCATCGAGGAGATCAACGCCGTCCGCAAGCACCTCTCGGCGATCAAAGGCGGCGGCCTCGCGCGGGCGGCCGCGCCAGCGACCGTCGTCGGACTGGTCTTCTCCGACGTGGTCGGTGACGACCCCGGCGTCGTCGCTTCCGGGCCGACCGCGTCGGACGAGACGACCTACGAGGACGCCCTCGCGGTGCTCGATCACTACGACGTCGACGCCCCCGGAACCGTGATCGGCCACCTCGAAGCGGGTGTCGCGGGCGAACACGACGAGACGCCCGAAGCGGAACTGGATCACGTCGACAACTACGTGCTCGCGAACGCCTGGACCGCACTCTCGGCCGCACGCGATGTCGTGGCCGTGAGCGAGTACGACCCACTCGTCCTCTCCTCTCGGATCAGAGGGGAGTCCACCGAAGCGGCACTCAGTCAGGTCGCCATCGCCGAGGAGTGTCGCGATACCGGGAATCCGATCGAGCCGCCCGCAGTACTCCTCTCGGGTGGTGAGACGACTGTTACGGTGCTGGGCAACGGCGACGGCGGACCGAATCTCGAATTCGCGCTCCGGGCGGGGATCGAGGGTGTCGAGAACGTCGTCTGTGCCAGCGTCGATACCGACGGCGCGGACGGCGGAACGAACGCGGCGGGTGCGCTCGTCGATGGACAGACAGTTTCGAATCCCATGGCCGCGCGTGTCGCACTCGTCGAGAACGACGCCCAGCCGTTCCTCGACAAGCGTGACGCGCTGATCGAGACGGGCCCGACGGGGACGAACGTCAACGATCTGCGGGTGTTCGTGATCGACGAGCCGGAGTCTTAGTCCAGACAGGCCGCGACGACCTTCAGAAATTCCTCGCCGCGAACCTCGTCGGCAAAGAGCGGGACGCGCTTGACGTCGTGGCCTCTGAATAGTTCCTGAGAGCGCTGGAGGGCTTTCTGCTGGACGTCCCACCGGCGCTTGCAGAACTCACAGTGTTCGAGGTCGGGGGAGACGAACCAGTCGGCGTCGACGTCGGCGACGTCCGCGAGATCTTCCATCACGCGATTGACGACGATCGTCCCCACGGGAATGCCGAACTCCGCTAACTGTGTGAGCAGTCGCTCGGACTCCATGACGCTGAGTTCCTCCGGGACGAGCACGACACGGAAGTCGGTCTTCGTCGGATCCTGCAACACTGCGCGGAGACGCTCGATCCGGCGGCTGAGTTCGCGCATGTCGCCGATCTCTTCCTCCATCTGTTCGTCGTCGCCGCCGAACATCCCGGAGACAGAGCCCATCATGCCGCTCATCTTCTCGCGGAAGGCGATCAGCCGACCGATCATCGACTCCATCACGTCCGGGAGTTCGAGCAGCCGGAGGGTGTGGCCCGTCGGGGCGGTGTCGATCACCACGCGATCGAAGCGCTCGTCGTCGAGATACTGCAACAGGAGGCGCATGGCCGCGGCCTCGTCGGTCCCAGGCATCGCCGCGCCAAACGGGTCGGCCATGTCGTCGCCCAGCAGTTCGGAGAGGGGGCCGAGACTGTCCTCGACGCCCAGGGGATTGTCGCCGAAGGCGTTCTCTGGGTCGATCTCGACGGCATACAGGGGTATTTCCTCGCGAATCTTGGTGGGATCGCTCGGAATCTCGGTATCAAGCGTGTCCGAGAGGGAGTGGGCTGGGTCGGTCGAGACGACGAGCGTCGCGGTCCCGTCACGCGCACTCGCCAGGCCAGTCGCAGCGGCCATGGTCGTCTTTCCGACGCCGCCTTTGCCACCGTAGAGGACGTAGTCGGGAGCCTCGACACCTACGGGGACGGCCTCGTCGTCGATCTGCTCGACGGGCTCGACGTCGATATCAGTCATATCCCGGGCTATCCGGGCCTCGCTTGTGTACCCGTCGATCCCCCAGAAACCCAGCTTCGCGACGACCGCATATCCCGGACGTCTTCAGCTTCGCGACGACCGTGCCTCGCGGACGTCTGCGCCGTCCCGCAGCTTGTCTTCACAGTAGGGACAGACCCGTGGCCCCTCTCCTGCGCTCTCTTCGGGTGTGAATACCCGGACGTACGCCTCAGTGACGAACTCGCCGCAGTTCTGACAGGATGGCATCGACTAACACACTCTCAGAGCGCCGTATATGTCTTCTGATGGCGGAAAGATTGTGTCGGTGGTCGACGGGCGACAACATTCGGCGCCGGGCTATTCAGAATCGAGGTCCAGCGAGGTCTCTCGTGACCAGTCGGTCTCGTCCATCACGACCAGTTCGCGGTCGCTGAAGACGTAGAGGTAGTCGTCGACGTAGGCTGCGCGCTGGGGCTGGCCCCCGATCTCGACCTGCGTCTGCTCGGTGAGTTCGCTGTCGGTGTAGTCGACCACGTAGCCGTGGTCGTTCCCGGGCAGGAAGAACACCTCGTGTTTGCGGTCGATGAGGAACGCGTGGTGCGATTCGGCGATGGACGACCAGCCCGCTCCGGGATAGTAGGTGTCGTCGATCGTGGGGGTGCTCTTGTCAGTCACGTCGAACAGTGTCGCCTTGACGCGGCCGTCTTCCTCCCCGATCCCGAGGACGTGATCCTCGTCGATCGGGTGGAGATACGAGGAGTATCCCGGGAGTTCGAGTTCGCCCAGCTCTTCGGGGTCGCTCGGGTCGGAGAGATCGATCACGTGGAACGGATCGATCTGGCGGAACGTGACGACGTACGCAGTGTCACCGACGTAGCGCACCGAATAGACGCGCTGGTCGACGCCCATGCCCTGCACTGAACCTTGTCGGTCCAGCGAGTCAGCCTCAAGCGTATAGAGGTCGTTGACGCTCTTCGTACCGAACTGGCGTGGAATCGTCGTCGCGATCCGCAGGCTGCCGTTGTGTTCGTCCATCGAGAACTGGTTCAGCGGCTCGCCGGGAACCTGTCCAGTGGCCTCGACCGAGAGGCCGTCACCGACGCCGATCCGGGCGATTCCGGTCGTCGTGAGAGTGCGGCGATGATTCTGGACGTAGGACTCCAATCCCTTCTGGTAGTCATCGCGGAGTTGCTCGCGTTCGTCTTCGGGGACGCCCTGCAGCCACTGGTTGATGGCCGCCTCGATCTCGATCTGGGTCGCTCGCGCCGAGAGGTTGTACGACCGAACCTCGCGAACTCGATTCTCGACCCAGTCGGGCGCGTCGATCTGTGCCGAGAGGATGGCGTCGCCCAGCAGCTCGCCTCGCGGTGTCCGCTGGGTGTAGGTGATGTAGAGCGCGTTATCGGACATGTAAATCGCCGAGCGATCCTGCGTGCCCACGACGCTGACGCTATCCTGGACTGCGCCGTCGCTCGGATCGAGCGTGTAGGCGGTATAGGTCACGTCGACGGGGATCTGCTGGCGCGGGTGGTAGATCGACGTGCAGTCGATCCGACCACCGGGCCCGCTCAGCGGGACGACCGGGCACGGACTCCCGGCAGAAACTGACGAACTCGTCACGAGGTAGATCCGGCCGTCGACGAGCCGCGCGGTCTCGACGCTGCCGTTGATCGTCCGGGTCCAGATTCGCTCGGGATTCTCGGCGTCGCTCACGTCGTAGCCGACGAGTCGACTTCCCTGGAAGACGACCAGCGAGTCGTTCGACAGCAGGAGGTTTCCGCTCTGGTTGATCCCGGCGATCTGCTGCGGTGCGGCGGGCTCACTGGAGTCGATGATATGGGTCGATCCTGGTGGCTGCCAGCGTCGATCGGCGTCGTCACGTCGTTCGAGAAACGGCTGGACGCGATAGATCGGCCGGTCGGCGTAGTACATCAACTCGCCGGTCGTCTTGAGCCGGTCCGGTTCGTCGATCCCCTGTTCCTGGACGTTCGTCGAGGAGTGGCGGTCCACCGTGTCTGAGCCCCCGCTCTCGCTGACCCGAGCCGCGTCGGCCTGAAAAGTCGTCGTCTCCACTGCCAGATCGACTCGTGGCCCGATCGTTCCCCAGAGGCCGCCTGATCGTGACTGCTGGCCGTTCCTGACGTAGGACTGAAAATCGCTGGCACTATCGAAGGTCTCGACGCCACGTTCGGCCATATCCGGTCCATCTGATGGCCCGTCGTCCGAGGTCGTCGGCCCGTCGACACTGTTCGTCTTCGCTCCGTCGTCGGACAATCCCACCGTCGCGACGCCGGCCCCCACCGCCGAGCCGACGAGCAACGCGACAGCGACGATTGCCCCCAGTTTCACGTCTCGCATACACGCTCCTGCGTCGTCCAGTATCTAAGTATTCGCGAAGACTCAAACGCCGGTTTCACCTATTGTTTGGCTCCGAGCTGTTCGATCTCGTCGCTCGACTCTGAACTGCTCGATCTCACCGATCGGCCCAGAACCGCTCGATCTTCCCCGAGAGGAAATCGGGCGTCATCCGCACGAACTCCTCCTGTTCGGCCGGCGAGAGAAAGCCGTGGACGCTGTGGCGCACACCCTCGGAGAAGCGTCGGCCCGCGAGCACCCTGACACCGACTTCATCTGTGCCACGAATCACGCGCCCGATCGCCTGGCGGGCTCTTCGGACTGCGGGCACGGTCAGGGCGTACTCGAAGGCCTTGTCCTCGCCGAAGGCGTCGCCGTAGGCCCGTCGGACCGCCCGGACGCGCGGCGAGCCGACGTTCACGAGCGGGATTCCGATCACGGCGGCCGTCGAGAGCTTCGCGCCGTCGTAGTCGACGCCCTCCGTCAGGGTGCCGCGCGTACTCGTGACGATCACCTTGCCCTCGCCGTCGAAAAAGCGCTGTTTGAGCGCCTCGGTCGCCTCGTTGCCCGTACTCTCGTCGACGAGCACGGGCTTGTCGACCACGTCCTGGAGGTATTCGCCGGCCCAGGCGGCCTCGCGGTAGTTCGGCATCGCGATCAGGACGTTGCCCGGGCTGCGCGCCACAGTTCTGAGGACGTGGGCGTACTCGTCGCGAGTCTTGGTCCACTCGGTCTCGTTCTGGGTCGGGTCGCCGCGGTTTCGCGCGGTGTAGGGGCTGGCGTCGACGATCCAGCTCGCACGGTTCGATTCTGGGAATCGCAAGGGATAGGACCTGGACTCGACCGGGCGTCCGGGGTCCTGTGTGTCGTCGTCTGCCCCTTCGCCAGTCCGAAGCCCGTCCAGACCCGCCACCTGGGTAAATACTGACAGCGGCGAGAGCGTCGCGCTCATCAGCATGCCGCCGCCGAGCGCGTCGAATATCTCGCGTAGCGCCTCCCGTGGCATGCAGTCGAACAGGACCAGTCCCGCGGTGTACTCGCGTTGCCACCCCTCGACGCGCTGGTCCTCGGTCGGGCTGTGTTCGAGTTCGATCTCTCGCAACTTGGTGGCGTGATCGCGCTCCCACCACCGGGACATCACGACGCCAACGGCGGCACAGACGGGCTGGCGGGCGATCCCGAGCTGGTCCATCGTATCCTCGACTGCCGCGCCGACTTTCGGGAGGGTCCGCCAGAGTGAGCCGGTGTAGTCGCGATCGGTGGCCCACTCGGTCAGTTCGTCGGTCTCGACGGTCTCGGGGTCTCGGAGCGGGATTTCGATGTCGTGCTCGGGGAGGCTGTCGGGATTCGCGCGCCAGTCGCGTCCCGCCTCCTCGTCGAGTGCGCGTTCGACGCGGTCGTCGAGCCACCGAATCACGTCGTCGTAGAAATCGCGGGCCTGCTCGACCGCGTCGAGGTTCACCTCGTGGCTGGTGAGCCGGGCCTCGACCTGCGCGTGGTGGTCGTCGGTCTGGCGGGCGCGCTGAAGGAGCTGGTGGCAGTCGTTTCTGGCCTGGACGAGCGTCTGCCGGCCGACCCTGTCCGAGAGGAGATCACGGACGCGCCCCTCTAATCTGTGGGCCTCGTCGACGATGACGAAGGTTCGCTCGTCGAGGACGTCCGCGAGCAGCGCGCGCGAGTCGGGATCGAACAGGTGGTTGTAGTTGCCGATCACGACCTCGGCATGCGAGAGCAGGGTGCTCATCGCACGATGCGGGCACGTCCCGCGGTCCGTCGCGGCGGGGAGATAGTCTTCAGCGGTGACGACACACTGCTCGCCAGCGGTGAAGTCGACGGGCGAGGCCTTGTTCCGGGCGTACCAGTCGGCCTCGAACGGGCAATAGAGGGGTGGGTCGTCGCCCCCGATGTCCTCGGGCGCGGTCGGCTGGCTCTTCCGGTAGGGTGAGGTGGCTCCGGCTGTCGCGAGGGCGTCGCCAAGTGCTTGCTGACCTGTGGCGTCCGCACGAGCAGCTTTGGCGAGTTCGCTCGCCACTTCGGGATCCCACCAGATCTCGTCTGTCGCGCCGCCGACTGCACCCTCTGCAGCCGGAGGTTCACTGCCCCCTTCGCCGTCGCTCTCGATCAGGTGAGCCGTGTTCTCCCGGAGGTCCTCACAGCGGTCGTGGACGCTGCGATCCGGGGGGAAGACGTCTTCGCGGCCGTACGGGCAGAGGTCGCGCTTGCCGACGAGCGAGATCCCGGAGAGTGGTTCCTGCAAGCCGGCGTTCAGCGTTCGGAGGTCGTCGACGAACTGCTGGAGTTGCTGTTTGACGGGCGTCACGACGACGACGTTCTCGTAGTGGTCGCCCTCCCGGAGCAGGGTCGCCGCGGCGGTGAGCGCGGCCATCGTCTTGCCGGTCCCGCAGGGGCCTTCCATCGCCAGGTAGCCCTGTCGCTGTGCGACGTCGATGGCTGCCTCGATGGCGTCGCTCTGGCTCTCGTAGGGCTCGTCGAAGCCGAAGTAGGGCTCCCAGTCGGGGTCGGCCATTGGGTAGTCTGGGTTGGGTCGTCGTCGCTTTTGAACCTACGGAATCTCACTTCATACTCTGGTTCGGGCCAGTGGTCGGCTCTCGAACGCCCTCGACTCGCTGGCTAGGGATAAGAGACTGCACCGCGAACAACGCAGGAAAGCCCTCGACTCGCTGGCGGCCGCTGAGCGACATATCCTCACTGCGTTCGGATAGTGGTCGCTCAGCGACGCTCTTTCAGCGCCACCGAGTCTCGCCCTTTCATCCACCAGGCCACTACCGTACTGCGACCGCACGGCAAGCCTGCCCTTCCACCACCACTTTTTCCTCCCTCGGGTTTCCTCGTTCGCTTCGCTCACTGCGGGAACCACTCTCTGCTCACGGGCCGTAGGCCCGTTCGCATGGTATGCGAGAGCTTCGCTCTCGCACTAGTCAGAAAAACATGGGGAAAACGACCCGGACGCTCAGCCTCCGGCTTCGCGTCCGGTGAAACGGCGCTCGCAAAGCTCGCGCCGTATGCTTGTACTGACCGCACAGCAGGCCTGCCCTTCCCCGGGTCGCTTCGACCACGACTATTGTCGTGGCACTCGCTCCCGGCCACTTCGGGGCGGTCAGGAAGCGTGTCACTCGTCGAACGACGAGTGATCGGGGAGGAGTGGTGGATTGTAATCGCGAGCGCGTTTTATCGCGCTCGCTACGCCGTCCCCTGGTGGATGAAAGGGCGAACCACACTTGCGCCGGAGGAGCGTTTCTGAGTGGCCACTATCCGAACGAAGTGAGGATATGCCACTCAGAAACCGCAAGCGTGGTGAGGGCTTTCGAGAAGTGGATTGCTGCGGTAGCAGTTTCTAGTGACCGTGCTGAAGACTTGCCTAGACGTTTCGAGCACGCCATTCGCCGTGCTTGACACCCAGGAACAACACGATCCCACCGAAGATGACCGCGGAGGGCGCGACCATCATCAGCGTCGTCTCCAGTGTCATCGGCGTCATCGAGGTCCCGCCGACGCCGACGGCGATCAGTGCGACGAACGCGACAGCCGTAGTGAGGGTATCGAACTCCATCACCCGCCTTCAGGACCCGATCGACTTCAACGCCCACCAATCGGCGAACATCGCCGCCTCACTCGAAATAGGCCTCCAGCCTCGCGGCAGCCGTCTCGACGCGGTCCGTACACACCGAAAATCGAATCCAATCTTCGAATGACTCACCGAAGGCCGCGCCGGGCATCCCCGCCACGCCGGCCGCGTCGATCAACTCGTACACGTCGTCGAACCCGCCACCGAACTCGGGAAATCGAGCCATGACGTAGAAGCCGCCGTCTGGATCAGTGTACTCCGCCCCGATCGAATCGAGCGCGTCTGTCAGGCGGTCGATCCGCCCGCGAACGCGCTCGCGGACGCCCGAGTAGTAACTCGGCGGCGTCGCCTCCAGGGCGTGGGCAACGGCGTACTGAGCGGGTCGACTCCCAGTCACGGTCGTCAGCATGTGTCTGGTTCGCGCCCGATCCCGAAGGTCGTCGTCCGTGATGATGGCGTACCCCACACGCAACCCCGTCACGGCCATGGTCTTCGAGAAGGCGTCGGTGACGATCCGCTGCTCGGAGTCGACGTCGAGGGCGCTCGCAAACTCACCCGAGTAGTCGAAGTGATCGTAGACTTCGTCGCTCACGAGCAGCGCCCCACAGTCCTCTGCAATCGCCACGAACTCCCGTATCGCGGACTCGGGATAGACCGCCCCCGTGGGATTGTTGGGGGAGTTCACGACGATCACACTCGTCTCCTCGCTGGCTGCCTTCCGCAGGGCCGTCGGATCGAGTTGGCCGTCGGTCTCGGCGGCGACGTAGCGCGTTGCCGCACCCAGGAAGTTCGCACGGCCGGCGTAGTAGGGATACACCGGATCCGCGAGCAGAATCTCGGTTCCCCCAAACGCCTCGAAGCCGCCGGCCATCGCGAGGTGGTTGGCCTCGCCCGCGCCGTTGGTGATGATGATCTGCTCGACCGGCACCCCGCGGCGGCGGGCGATCTCTTCTCGGAGCGGGCGCAGGCCGACGCTGGGCGGGTACTGGTAGTCGTCGGCGGGCGCGTCCGCATACGCACGAAGACCGTCACGCAACGTGGCGGGCGGGTCCCAGTCAGGGCTGCCGCTGACCATGTCGACGACGTCACGGTCCGCCTGGGCAGCATACTGCATCACCCGGTAGAACTGCGGCGTCTCGTAGTCCATACCGCTCCTCCGGCCTCACGGACTGTCCGTTTTTCTGTCTCGTCACTCCGAGACGCTCTGTTCGCGCCACTCCGCGAAGGCGTCGAGCACGTCGTCCTCGTCGAAGCGCTCGATGCACGGGACGTCGTAGGGATGAAGCGATTCGACGCGTTCGACCAACACCTCGTAGCGATCTGCGGTCGTCTTCGCCAGCAGGATCACTTCCTCGTCGTCGTGGACTTCGCCGTCCCACCAGTAGGTCGACGCACAGTCGACGCGGTTGACACACGCGGCCAGTCGCTCTTCGACGAGCGTCCGGGAAAGCTCCCCGGCCGCGTCGGGCGGGGCAGTGATGTAGACCGTCGGCATGCTCGACAGGCCGCCGCCCGAAGAAATGAACGTGTCGGCTACGCCTCGAAGGGGTTGTACGCGCCGTTGATGTCCCACTCGTGGAGACAGTGTGGATCGCCGGCGAGCTTCTCGCCGTCGGCTTCCCGGATGGCCCAGGTCTCGCGCTCGTCGTCCCAGGTGTCTTCGCGCCCGCACCGCTCACACGTCCGCGCCCGCGGAGGTACGATCGTCGCCATACCCCAGGGATGGCGGCCCTGGCTCTTGAAGTTCTCGGGTCGGGTGGTATTTGTCGCCACCACACTAAGACGGGATATGGGCTTTCATACCTTCGACAGCGACCGAGCCAATCGACTGGAAGATCCGACCCGATTCAAGTACGTCTCCGTCGACGAACTCCTCGCTCTGTTCGACCCTACACCCGACTCGATTGTCGCCGATCTCGGTAGCGGAACCGGCTTCTACACCGACGAAATCGCCCCATACGCCGGGCACCTCTACGCCGTCGACGTCCAACAAGCGATGCACGAACACTACCGCGAACAAGGCGTCCCCGAAACCGTCGACCTCGTCACCGCCGAAGTCGCCGATCTCCCGTTCGACGACGACGGTCTCGATGGGGTCGTCTCGACGATGACCTATCACGAGTTCGCGAGCGACGCCGCACTCTCCGAACTGGCCCGCGTCTGTCGACCCGGCGCTCGCGTCGGTATCGCAGACTGGACCGCCGACGGTGCGGGCGAACGCGGCCCACCCCTCGAGGAGCGATTCGACGCCGAGGCCGCCGCGAACGCCTTCGAAGCGGCCGGCTTCGACGTCGAACGCGCCCAGGATCGCCGCGAGACGTTCGTCATCTCTGCGAGATTGGAATAACTATTAATTCTTAATATCTCCTCAATGAGTGGCCAATCGCTTCTACGAAAGCGTTATTTTTGGACGAGTGCTCTGTATATACTATGACGAGGGCAGATCCGTACACGCCAAGTGAATCACGATACGAATGTCTCGCCTGTGGCAAGCGAATCACTGCCGGGGAGGGGTCGTCTGCGACATGCCCGACCTGTGGCAGCCACATGCAGAACATCGCAGTCCCGCGCGAGTGAGGGCTCCGGCGAGCGGGCGAGCGCGCTCGTCCAGCGTTTCCGACAGTCGTAAGAAACCCTGGCCCGCTAACTGAGGTAATGAGCGACCACGGTGACTCGGCGGCGGCCCCGGACGAGCCGTCCGAGTCCACGAACGCGGCCACGCCCGCGTCCGACGGGTCCGTGCCGGAGGTCGATCCACCCTCGGGAGAGGGGAACGTCGAGCTGGTCGGGACGGCCCATATCTCTCCGGAGAGCGTCTCAGAGGTCGAGGAGACCATCTCCGAGCGACGGCCCGATATCGTCGCGGTCGAACTCGACGAGGGGCGCTACCGGCAGATGAAAGGCGACACGCCTGACGACCTCGAAGCGAGCGACCTCCTGCACGGCAACACCGTCTTTCAGTTTCTGGCCTACTGGATGCTGAGTTACGTCCAGACGCGGATGGGCGAGCGCTTCGACATCAAGCCCGGCGCGGACATGATGGCGGCTGTCGAGACTGCCGAGAAGTACGATCTCGGCGTCGCGCTGGTCGATCGAGACATCCAGACGACGATCCAGCGGTTCTGGCGACGCCTCTCGAAACGCGAGAAGTTCACCATGTTCGGCGGGCTGCTCGCGGGGATGGTCGGCACGCTCGGTGCCGGACTCATGATCGGCTTCTCACTGGGGCTGTTCGTCGCCATCGGCGCGGAACTGGTCGCCGGCCCGCTCCTGCTTACGTCCGGGATGGCCGACGCGATTCCCCTTCTGGGTGGGACGCTCGTGACCGTCCTCGACGGCGCGCTCGTCGCCGGTGCGATCACGCTCGCGGTCGGGCTGCCGATCGCACTCTTGCTCGATCGCGCGCTCGACAGCGATACGGAGTACGAGGAGTTCGACATCGAGGAACTGACCGACACGGACGTCGTCTCGGCGATGATGGAGGAGTTCCGCCAGTTCTCCCCCGGCGGGGCCGAAGCCCTGATCGACGAACGCGACGCCTTCATCGCCCACCGGCTGGTCGCGCTGCGGAACGCGGGCTACGACGTCGTCGCCGTCGTCGGGGCCGGCCACCGCGAGGGGATCCAGGGCTATCTCGACGACCCCGAGACGCTCCCGCCGATGGAGTCGCTCACGGGCGAACTGAAGCAGAAGCGCTTCTCGCTGTACAAGGCCTTCGGGTATCTCTTCACGCTCGGTTTTGCTGTCTTTTTTGCGCTGCTGTTGCTCGGCGGCGCACAGGAGGGGTGGGTCCTTCGGCTGTTCGTCGCGTGGTTCCTCGTCAACGGAATCGCCGCGGCCGCGCTGGCAAAACTCGCCGGCGCCCACTGGCCCTCCGCGCTCGTCGGTGGCGGGATCGCCTGGTTGACCAGCGTCAACCCGCTGCTGGCGCCGGGCTGGTTCGCCGGCTACGTCGAATTGCGATACATCGACGTCAACATCGGCGACATCTCGAAACTCAACGAGATCATCAGCGACGAGGAAGCGCCCCTGGGTGAACTCTACACCCGACTCACTGACGTCCCCCTCTTCAGATTGATCGCTATCGTCGCGATGACCAACATCGGGAGCATGATCGCCAGCTACGGCTTCGTGTTCGTCGTGTTGCCGTACATGTCCGCGGAGGTCGGCGGCGTCGCCGGCATCGTCGATCTGATGCTCGAAGGCGTCGAGAACGGTGCCCGGATCGTCTGGGACGTGATCACGTGATGGACATTCGCTTCAGCCAGCGCGAACTCAAGGACCTGGGTATCGCCTGGGTCGCTCTGGGCGTCGCCTTCACGGCCTTCTACTACAATCCCGAGATCCGTACACTCCTGGCGGGCGTGCGAGCGGACGCCGCCCTGAACGTCCTCGCCGCCGGCTTCGCGATCAGTATGGCGACCGCCGGCGTCGGCTTCCTGCTGCACGAACTCGCCCACAAGGTGGTCGCGATCCACTACGGCCAGGTCGCGGAGTTCCGCGCCGACTACAACATGCTATTCCTCGCCGTGATGGCCGGTCTCGCCGGCTTCCTCTTCGCCGCTCCCGGCGCAGTCTACCACCGCGGGTTCGTCACGAAACGCGAGCAGGGCCTGATCGCACTGGCCGGTCCCGTGACGAACGTCGGGCTGGTCGGCGTCTTCGGCGTGCTCTGGCTCGCTGGCGGTGCTGCCGGCGAGATCGTCGCGACGGTCGGCTGGCTCGGCGTGATCATCAACGCACTCCTCGCGGGCTTCAACATGATCCCGTTCGGCCCGCTCGACGGCAAGAAAGTCATGAACTGGAGCCAGCCGGTGTGGGTGGCGACCGCCGTGCCGATGATCGGCGGGGCGATCGTTTTGCTCTTCGGCGGAATCCCCTTGTAGTCTCGCCACGAGCGTTCCGACATGCCGACCGTTCGACGGGTCCCCGACACGGATCTCGAACGCTATCGCCGCCTCATCGACTACGCGTTCTATCCCGAGGAGGGGCCACCGGGACCCGACAGTGAGATTCCCGACCGGATTGCCGACCGCTACGGCGTCTACGGCGAGGCAGGGCGACTGCTCGCGACCGGCGCGCTCTACGAGTTCGACGCCCGCCTCCGGGGCGAGTGGGTCACGCTCGGCGGCGTCGCAGCCGTCTCCTCGCCACCCGAACACCGCCGCGGCGGGAACGTCCGCCTGCTCTGCCGATCACTTCTGGAGGAGTGTCGCGAGCGCGGGATCGGACTGGCCGCACTCTGGCCGTTCTCCCACGACTTCTACCGACAGTTCGGCTGGGATATTGCGAACAAATTCACTGACTACGAGACCTCGCCCGAGCAGCTCGCTGCGGCCGGTCGGACCGACAGCGGGTCATTCGAGCAGGTCGGCCCGGACGACTGGGAGCGTCTCGAACGGACCCAGCGCGCCCACGGCGAGAGGACGACCCTCTCGCGCAAGCGCGGCGAGGACTGGTGGCGAAAACGGACGTTCGATCACGGCGACGACACGCCGTGGGCCTACGCCTGGCGACGGGACGGTGAGATCCAGGGCTACGTCGTCTACTCCTTCGAGAGCGGGGACGAGGGTCGCCGGCTCAAAGTGTCGGACTTCTCGGCGGCCGACCACGAAGCCCGTCAGCACCTCCTGGGTCTGCTCGGCACGCACGACTCGCAGGTCGCGTCGGTGAAAATCACGCTCGTCCAGGAGACGACGCTGCTCGATTCAGTCGACGATCCGAGCGATGTCGAGTGTTCGATCCGTGCCGGGCCGATGATTCGCATGAGTGACGTCCCGCTCGCGCTCGAAGCCTGCCCGTACCCGGACGACGTCGATACGAGCGTAGTCTTCGAGGTCAGCGATCCGCTCTCGGCCGTCGACGGACGCTACGAACTCTCGGTCAGCGACGGGAGCGGGACGTGCGAGCAGACGTCCGCCGAACCGGACGCGACCGTCGCCGTCGGAACGCTCTCACAGCTGGAGGTCGGCTATCGAGACGTCGACGCGGTTCGCGGGGATAGGCTCGACACTTCTGAAGAGATCAGAAAACGGCTGCAAACGCTATTCCCGACGACGACGGTGTGTCTACGGGAGTTTTTCTAATCTCACGGCGTAGCGGTGGCGTCACTGCTGTCTCCGAGATTTCGGAGCGGGACGTCGCCGGAGATCTCGATCTCGTCGTACCAGACGCGCGGCCGTTTCGATCGGCCGTGGTCGTCGATCCTGACGAGTCCGTAGTCTTCGAGTTCACTTACGTTCTCGGACACTTCGGGCGGATGTCGGTCGACGAGCCGCGCGAGTTCGCGGATACTGTCGGGCTCGTGTTCGGCGATAGCTTCGAGCAATTCGAGGTTTGTCGCCCGAAAGACTCGCCCGAACGTCTCCAGACTCTCGACGACGAGCCGTGACGGCTCCGGCTCGACGGTTTCTCCGTCGTCGATCGACGCAAGCGTTTCCTTCAGATCGCTTCGATCTGGGCGCGTACCAATTTGAACGTGCAGGGTCTGGCTCATGTGAGACTCCTCCTTTCGTGGTTACCAGTCGATTCGTTTCTCTGGAGGTAACGCGGCCCGCCACGCCTCGTAGAGCATCTCCAAACCTGGATACTCGATCTCGTACGTCTCCGAGCCGAGGTGGAGTTCGTGGGGGCCGTGGTGGTTGTCGAATCGAACGACTGGGTCTTCCGCTCCGGCTTTGCCGTAGTGAAAGGCGTATTTGACGCCTTGGGGGTACTGTTCGGAGGTGGGAACCGACAGCACTCGAACGCTGGCGACCGTGTCGTCGTCGTAGGCGCTCGTCTCGTCGCGGACGACTGTGACGTCACCACCCATCCGTGTTTGGGAGGATGTACCCTCACAGTATAGTTGTTAGGGTCGGGACTAACACGCGAAAATATCGAGGAAAGTCGACGATCTACGCCAGATCGAACGTGATCAGCGGACGCTCGGTCGTCTCGGATTCGCCCAGCCCGAGTTCGACCGGGATGCCGACTTCGACCTCGTCCGCGTCTGCCTGGACACGACCCGTCAGCCGAACGCCGCCGAACTCGGCGATGCCGAGGACGAACGGGACGTCGTCGGCGAAGTCCGGTGTCGGGACGTGCGTGACGTTGTAGGTCAGCAACTCGCCCGAGGTGGGGATGTCGACCTCCTCCAGTTCCGACTCGCCACACTCGGGACAGACTCGGCGCGGCGGCATCGAGTGATGCCCGTTCGGACATTCGAGCGCGTACGGTTCGCCCGCACCGATCGCTTCGATCGCCTGATCGTACCCGTCGTTGGTGATTTCGTCGCTCATTCTGCCACCTCCAGAACGTGGACCACGGCAGACGCGACCGTGCCACCCGCGTTGTGGGTCAGGCCGACGCTCGCGTCCTCGACTGCGTCGCTGTTGACGTGGTCGCCGCGGAACAGCTTGGTCATCTCGGTGAGCTGGGCGACGCCCGTCGCACCGACGGGGTGGCCCTTCGCCTTCAGCCCGCCCGAGAGGTTCACGGGCAGGTCACCGTCGGCGGTCGTCTCGCCCTCGCGCGCGGCGGTGATTCCCTCGCCTTCCTCGTAGAAGCCCAGGCCTTCGAGCGCCAGAACCTCGGCGATGGTGAAGCAGTCGTGGACTTCCAGGAAGTCGACGTCGTCGGTCGAGATCCCGGCGTCGTCGTAGGCTTCCTGGCCGGCGTCGCGGGTAGCGGGCGTCCAGACCAGCGAGTCGCGTTCGGCCAGCGCGAGGTTGTCCGTGCCCTGGCCGGTTCCGGTGATGGCGACGGGCGCGTCCAGATCGTGCTCTTCGGCGTAGTCCTCGCTGACCAGCAGCGCGGCGGCCGCGCCGTCGGTGATCGGCGAGGAGTCGAACAGCCCCATCGGCATCGCGACGGGCGGGGCCTCCAGCACTTTCTCGACGGAGATCTCGGACTGGTACTGCGCGAGCGGGTTGTTCGCGGCGTTAGCGTGGTTCTTCACCGCGACGTGTGCGAGGTCTTCCTTGTCGCCGCCGTGGACCGCGAAGTAGCGCTGGGCCATCAGCGCGTAGGCGCCGGGGAAGGTGATTCCCTGCCGAATTTCCCAGAGGTCGTCTGCGGCCACGGAGAGCCCACCGGTCGCTCCGGCGGTGCCCATGTTGTGCATGCGTTCGACCCCGGAGACGAGAACCACGTCTGCTTCGCCGTTGCGAACGTCCCTGACGCCCTGGCGGACGGCCATCCCGCCCGAGGCACAGGCGCTCTCGACCCGTGTCGCGGGGACGTCCAGCCCGATGGCCTTGGCCATCAGCGGGCCCATATGGCCCTGATTCTCCGAGAGTTCGCCCATGAAGTTCCCGACGTACAGCGCGTCGATGTCGTCACGGTCGATCCCGGCGTCCTCGATAGCGGTACTGCCGGCTTCAGCAAAGAGGTCGCGACCAGTGCGTTCGGGTACTTTCCCGAATTTGGTCATGCCGACCCCGGCGATATGTGGCGGTGACATTAGAGATGTTTCCCTCCGTTCACACTGAGGGTCTGGCCAGTCATATAACTTGAGTCACCGCTGGCGAGGAACCGAACCGCGTCTGCGATCTCCTCTGGCTCGCCGAAGCGATCGAGCGGGACGTCTTCGAGGATTCCCTCGCGGATCTTCTCGGGGACGTCCGCGAGCATGTCCGTCTCGATGAACCCCGGTGCGACGCAGTTGGCCGTCGACCCTTTCGGTGCGAGTTCGCGCGCGAGCGTCTTCGTGAAGCCGATGACGCCGGCCTTGCTGGCGGCGTAGTTGGCCTGGCCGAAGTTGCCGGCCTCGCCGACGATCGAGGACATGTTGACGATCCGGCCCTGGTCGCTGGCTTTGATGTCGTCGTAGAAGGCGTCCGTACAGTTGTAGACTCCAGTGAGATTGACGTCGATGACCGTCTCCCATTTGTCGCGGTCGATGTTCTCGAAGCGACCGTCCAGCGTGATCCCGGCGTTGTTGACCAGCACGTCGGCCGGCCCGAACGCCTCGTGGGTCTGCTCGACCATCGCGTCGACGTCTTCGGGTTCGCTGACGTCGGCCTGGACCGTGATGGCTTCGCCGGGCGTCTCCTCGTCGACGTGGGCCGCAACATCGGCTGCCTGGGTTTCTGAAGAACGATAGTTGACGACGACGTTCGCGCCGTAGTCTGCCAGTTCTTTGGCGATCTCTGCCCCGATCCCGCGTGATGCGCCCGTGACGACGCACGTTCGATTCTGTAGTGTCATCGTGAACTCCGTGACGGTGGTCGAAGGTTCATCGAGACACGACATTTATCTTTATATCTGCATCACCGGCTGAACGGCCCGAAACTAACTATATCGAATCAAAAATAAGCGAAATTCGGTCGCGTAGCCACTCCTGGGCAATCGCGAAATCGAAAAGTGAGTGGTCAGATCAGGCGTCCGGGCCGGTCCACTTCTTCAGCTCTGCGGAGCTCCCGCCGGAGCCGTCCGACCAGAGAACGCGAACCGTGTCGTCGGAGTTGACTAGGTAATCAACGGAATCACCGGCATCGATCTCGCTACCAGAACCGTACGCACTGGCGTCTGTCCAGGAGAATCGATCACCGATACCACCAGTCACGTACAGGTTCTGAGCCTGAACTGAATCGCCGCTAGTGTGGGTAATCGCCAACGAACCGTCCGGTGAACCGGACTGCCCGAAGGACGTACTTGTCGTGTCACCAGCGCTGTAGTCGGTCGCAAAGTTCGCTTGCGGTGCGGTCTCGCTGACCGATTCACCCAGTCCGAGGACGAACGTGGCGATCACGGCCGCGAGGATGACCGTGATAGCGACCATCAGGATCACGCCGATAACTGGACTGACTGCGTCGTCGTCTGCGAAGAGTTCGCGTACTTTCATAGTTGGGGGTGGTAGTCCACGCGACGCGGGCCCGCCACTTCGGGTGGTGGCCCTGCCGTCGGCCCCGCCGTTCGCGTGTTCTATCGAACAGTCGTCGTCATCGAATATAAAGGGTAGTCCCCGATTAGCAAATTTGAAAACGGTGCCGTCTCCCGAAGAGACAATTATTTGACGGGCCAAGTCTCCTGAATGGAGTTCCAGCCGATCACAGCATTACGACCAGTCCGACGGCGACGACGACTGCGAGGACGAGGACACTCGTTCCGATCCCTGCGCGGAGCGACAGGGGCTCTTCATCACTGGCGCCGACCGCCGCGATGGCCTCACGTGGCTGTTTGACGGTCCACACGGTCGTCGACGCTGCGGCGACCACTACTCTATCGACGGCCGCGTACAGTTCGGTCACGCCGACGACGACGGCTCGCGTCCCGTAGAATACCAGGGGATTGTACAGGCGATCGACGTCGGGGACCCGGCCGAGCTTCGAGAGGGGTTTCTTCGTCGCGAAGAAGCCGACCAGCCCGATCACGGCCAGGGCAACGCCCTCGACGAGGTGGTCGACGGTGTAGGTCGTGTACGCCTTTTCGACGACAGCCTTGCTGGTGACGTCGAAGGGAAGGATCGCGAACAGCGTGCTGTCGAACAGCCCGTAGACGACACACAGCACCGCCACGAGCCCCATCGCCGCCGAGGTGCCGTAGCCCGCGCGTTTCACCTCGCCGTCGTAGCTGCCGTGGAAGAAGGCGTAGTAGCCGAACTTGATGAACGACATGAACGTCCCGATACCACCGAGCAGGAGCATCCATTCGAGGGTGGTGAAGTCACCGAACGCCAACGGCCCCTTCTCGAAGGTGTAGTGACTCGCCGAGATGACGATCCCCTTGCTGACGAACCCGTTGAACCCGGGGAAGCCGGCGATCGACAGCGCCGCCACAGTAAAGGCCACAGTCGTAACGGGCATCTTCCGGGCGAGGCCGCCGAGTTTCTTCAGGTCCTCCTCGCCGGTGCGGTAGATGACCATCCCGGCGGTCATGAACAGGAGGCTCTTGTAGAGGATGTGGTTGAAGACGTGTGCGAACGCGCCGGACTGGGCGAGCGCGCCGCCGATTCCGACGCCGGCGATCATGTATCCGACCTGGGACTGGATGTGGTAGGAGAGTAGTCGGCGCATATCGTTCTGCAACAACGCGAAGATCACGCCGAAGACCGCCATCGCACCGCCCATGTAGGCGATGGCCTCGTGGCCGTTCGGGAACGCCCGGTACATCCCGTAGACGCCGGTCTTCGTGGTGAACACACAGAGGAAGACGCTGGCGGCGATGTGCGGGCGCGGGTAAGTGTCGGGCAGCCAGGCGTGCAGGCCGACGAACCCGACGTTGACGCCGATTCCGACTGCGGCGAGCGCCTGCGGGAGCCCAGCGGTAATGCCTGCGGTCTCGGGACCGCCAGCCACGGCGAACAGGAACGTGCCGACCTCGACGTAGTGGCCCAGAATGCCGGCCATCAGCAGGGTCCCGCCGAGTCCGTGCAGCAAGGCATAGCGGTAGCCCGCCCGGACGGCTTTCCCGCCGTAGTGCCACACCAGCAGCGTCGAGGTGACAGCCATCAGCTCCCAGAAAAAGAGGAGCGTGAGCCAGTCGCCCGCGAAGACCGCGCCGAAGCTTGTTGCGACGTACGACAGCGCGAAGCCGGTCTGGATCGGCTCGGCCTCGGTGTAGTACGAATAGACGACTGCGACGGTCGCGATTAGCCCGAAGATGAGGCCCATCAGTCGCGAGAAGTCGTCGACGTGCAACAGCGCCGTCTTGAACCCGAGGAACTGGAGGTCGGTGAGGTAGGTTCCATCGGGGACGACGATGGCCCACGCGAGCGCACCCGCCGAGGCGAGCGCGCCGAGCGCGTGGCCGATCTTCCGCGGGAGTTTCGCGACGGCGACGGCAACCGCGAGCAAGACGACAGCGGGCGGCACAGTCGTCAACCAGGACATCAGAGCACCACCCCCGGTAGATTCTCGACGACGCGAGTCACGATCTGGAGGAAGACGGCCGTCGACGGGACGATGCCAAGCAGGAGCGACCCGGTCGCGGTCGCCATGATCGGCCCGAGCATGAACCAGGTGCTCTCACCACCGCGCCAGCCGCTATCGTCCCAGCCGTCTTCAGGCGGCCCGCCGTGATGTTCGTGATCCTCGTGGAACTTCCCGAGGTGGTCGACGTGGGACGGGTCGGGGACGTCATCGTCTTCGGGGACGTCACCTTCCTCGACGCCGCCGTCGGCTCGGGCTGGACTGTCGTCACCAGACGCGAAGCGTCCGCCCAGCGGCCCGGAGACGAGCGGTTTCTCGTCGTGGCCCTCGGGTGACTCGAAGAAGGCCTGGTAGACGATCGGCCAGAAGTACGCGATATTCAGGACGCCCGAGGCGAGCAATGCCGCGGCGAAGATCAGCCCCTCGGCCTCCAGCGCGCCGATCACGAGATACCACTTGCTGACGAACCCGGCCACGAGCGGAATTCCGGCCATTCCGGCCGCTGCGACCGCGAAGGCGGCCATCGTCAGTGGCATGCGTCTGCCGATCCCGGCCATATCCGAAATGTCGTCGGTGTGGGTCTCGACGTGGATCGCACCCGCACAGAAGAACAGCGTGAGCTTCATGAAGGCGTGGGCGGGGATGTGCAACAGCCCGCCGATCAGGGCGTTGCCCTCCAGCAGGGCGAGGCCGAGCACGATGTAGGAGAGCTGACTGACCGTCGAGAACGCCAGCCGACGCTTGAGGTTGTCCTGGCGCAACGCGATGATACTCGCGGCCACGAGCGTGAACGCCGCGATGGCCGCCAGGGGCAGCCCCATCCCGATCTCGGCGACGCCATCGGTCCCGTAGACGTCGAGGACGACGCGAGCGACACCGAAGACGCCGCTTTTCACGACCGCGACGGCGTGCAACAGTCCGGAGACGGGCGTCGGCGCGACCATCGCGTCCGGCAGCCAGGAGTGGACCGGCATCAGCCCCGCTTTGACGCCGAAGCCGCCGGCCAACAGGACGAACGCTGCCCGAGCCCAGAGTGGATCAGCAGTGGCCAGGCCGTCGATTCCGCCGTGGGCGAAGGAGGTGGTCCCGCCCGCCAGCCCGCCGGTCAGCCAGAAGACGAGTGCCGTGCCGCCCAGCACCGCGATGCCGCCGCCGAAGGTGTACGCGAGGTACTTCCGGCCGGCGGCGCGGGCTTCGTCGGTCTCGTCGTGGGTGACCAGCGGGTAGGTCGCCACGGTCAGGAGTTCGTAGAAGACGAACAGCGTCAGAAGATTTGACGCGAACGCGACGCCCATCACCGTCGCGAGGCTGGCCGCGAACGACGCGAAGTAGCGCGTCTGGGCGTGCTCGTCCAGCCCGCGCATGTAGCCGATGCTGTAGAGACTCGTGACGATCCACAGGAGGCTCGCAAGAGAGGCGAAAAGGACGCCGAGCGCGTCGGCCCGGAAGGCGAATTCGATCCCGGCGGCGAACTCACCGAACGAGAAGACGTACTCCTCGCCCTCGAGCACGCCCGGAACGAGACTCGCCACGATGGCGAACTTCGCCAGCGCGACGACCAGCGTCACGCCTTCTCGGAGGTTAGGCCGCGAGCGCAACGCGAGGATCAACGGGATCGCTACCGCCGACACGAGTATCGCCAGAAGTGGTCTGATATCCGTCATTGTTAGAGTAGTTGTGGAAGCGTCTCGGTCAACGTCGGTTCGTAGATCGGTACGGCGGCCGCCAGTGCGACCGTGAGCACCGCAGCGGCGACGACGACGGCCTTCATGCCGAACGAGACCTCACCGCTGCCGTCGGCCAGCGGCTGTTCGGACTCGGTCGCCGTTTCGATCGGTTCGCCCTCGGCGAAGTACAGGCGCTCGATCAGGCGGGCGAAGTACGCCAGCGTCAACAGCGTTGAGGCCAGCACGACGGCGACGACGGGCCAGATCTCGGCCTCGACCGCTCCGATCACGATGTACCACTTGCCGACGAAGCCGACCGCCGGCGGAACGCCGACCATCGCGACTGCCAGCACGGCGAACCCGCCCGCGCCCAGCGGCACGCGGCTGCCGAGGCCGGCGTATTCGGAGACGGTGGTCGCGCCGGTCTTCCGGCGGACGATCCCGGTCGCGGCGAACAGGCCGCCCTTCATGATCGCGTGGCCGATCAGGTGGACGGTCGCCCCGACGACCGCCAGCGGCGTCGCGATGGCGAAGCCGGCGACGACCAGCCCGAACTGCGACACGGACGAGTAGGCGAGCATCCGTTGCACGTCGGACTGGGAGACGGCGAGTGCGCTCCCGGCGACGATCGAGATCGACGCGACCGCCAGGAGGCCCCACTGAGCGAGTTGGACCTCCGCGAGGAACTCGACGGTAAAGACCGACAGGAGCAGTCGAGCCAGCGCGTAGGCCGAGACCGTCGAGACGAGTGCGGAGATGAGCGCGCTCACCGTATCAGGGGAGCGCGAGTAGGCGTCGGGCTGCCAGGTGTGGACCGGGAACAGCGCGACCTTGACCGCGAGCCCGCCGACGATCAGGCCGAAGGCCGTCACGATCAATGTCGAGTCATAGCCCGCCATTTCGGGGATCTTCTCGGCCAGATCCTCCATGTTCAGCGTCCCGGTCGCCGCGAGCAGGTAGCCCACGCCCAGCAGGTACAGCGACGCGCCGATCGTCCCCAGCAGGAGGTACTTGAGCGCGGCGACAGCCGAACTCCCCTTCCGACCCGTCGCGACCAGTCCGTAGGCCGCTAGTCCTGTGATCTCGAGGAAGACGTAAAGGTTGAACACGTCGCCGGTAACGGTCATCCCCGTCAGACCTGCGACGAGCAGCAGGTACTGCGCGTAGAAGGCGTTCGAGCGCGGCTGTGCTTTCCGGGCGTACGCCAGCAATCCGAACGACGTGACGCCGACGAGTGCGACCACGACCGCCGACAGCCCGTCGACGTAGAGTTCGATCCCGTAGGGGGCCTCGAACCCGGCCAGCACCGTCGAGACGACGCCCTCGGTGTGGACGTGGACGAGCAGCCAGCCCGCGAGCCCGGTGTGGACGGCGAGCCCGAGCACGGCGATCGGCCAACCGGCACGGTCGGTCACGATGCTCGCGACGATCGGCAGCGACGCCGCGACGATCGGGACGACGACCAGCAGGACTGGCGCGTGTTCAATCATGGTCCAGCTCCTTGATCGTCGTTTCGTTGAGCGTACCGTACTCCGCGTAGATCCGGATGACCAGCGCCAGCGCGACCGCAGTCAGCGCGACCCCGACGACGATGGCCGTCAGGATCAGGACGTGCGGCAGCGGGCTGACGTGCTGGCCGACCTCGGACCCCTTGTCGACGATCGGCGCCGAGGCCCCGTCGACGTAGGCCAGCGAGATGAAAAACAGGAAGATCCCGGTCTGGAAGATGTTCATCCCGATGACCTTCTTGACGAGGTTCTCGCTCTCGACGAGCATGTACAGGCCGATCCCGAGCAACAGCATCGTGGCGTAGTAGTTGTACCGCGTGAGTAGTAGGTCGATCACGACTCATCACCTTCTGGTTCGTCCATCGCGTGGCCGAAGCCGGCCGCGAGCAGGAAGAACAGGCCGACGGCGATCGAGGCGACGATCGCACCGATCCCGAGTTCGACCAGTTCCATCCCGTACTTGCTGGCTTTCTTGATGGGGTACAGCGGGTACTCGAGGAAGACGCCGCCGAGCGCGATCGACCCGAGCCCCACGGCGACGAACGTCAGCACGCCGAGCGCGCCGAGCAGTGCGATCAGCCGGGCGTCCACCCAGTCGCGCGTGGCGTCGATCCCGTAGGCAAATGCCAGCATCATCACGACCGCGCCGGCGACGACCCCACCCTGGAAGCCGCCCCCGGGTGTGTCCGCACCGTGGAACATGATGAACAGCCCGAACGTGAGGACGAACGGCGCGACGACCCGCACCGTCGTCATGATGACCGTGCTCTCGACGTAGAGTCCCGGTGTCTCCCGTCGCTCGCGGCTCTGATCCTCGTCGGCGCTCATGCGAACACCTCCCGCCTGAGGACGCCCAGTGCCACCGCGCCCGCTGCGAAGACGACGACCGCCTCACCCAGCGTGTCGAATCCGCGGTAGGCCGCCAGTACGGCCGTCACAGCGTTGTGGACCTGCGTCTCGGGGTAGGCGTTAACGATGTAGTATTCTGTGACTACGCCAGTCGAGACCGGCGCGGAACTGCCGATCTCCGGCAGCGCCGGTACGGTCGCGGCCATCACGAGGACGAACGCCCCGACGCCGAGCGCCGTGCGGAGGCGGATCGACTCGAAGAACTGCTCGTGGCTGGGTCGGACCGTGTTCGACAGCGCCAGCAGGAACAGGATCGTCATGATCCCGGCCCCGACGGCGGCCTCGGTCAGCCCGACATCCGGTGCCTGCAGGACGACCCAGATGACCGAGACGCCGAGGCTGTACGCCGCGAAGGCGATCACCGACGCCAGCACGTCCTTCATGACGGCCGCACCGAGCGCACAGCCCAGCACGAACGCTAACAGGACGCCCTCGATCACAGTCGCCGTCATCGGTACACCTCCGGACTGGCTGTCGCTCGCGTCATTCGTCTCCCTCCGAGTCGCGTGTCCACGGCTCGATTCCCTGATCCTCGGCGGACCGCGTGACCGCGTGGGCGGCCGTCGGGCTGGTCAGGAACAGGAACAACAACAACAGCAATGCCTTGATCGTCGCGATGCCCGACTGCAGCGCGATGGCGACCGCCGCAAGCGATAGCACCGACCCGAGCGTGTCGCTCTTGGAGGCCGCGTGCGAGCGAGTGTAGACGTCGGGCAGCCGAACGAGGCCGACCGCTGTCACGAACCCGAAGAATACACCGCCGGCCGCCAGCACGACCGCGAGCCACTCCAGCGGCGTCACAGGACCTCACCCCGTTCGACCGAGAACTTCGAGAACGCGATGGCTAGCAGGAAGTTCAGCAGGCCATACACGAGGGCGATGTCGAGGTAGACCGGCTCGTCGAGCACCGCCGCAAGTAGCGCGATCACGATGACAGTGTTGGTCCCGACGACGCTGGTCGCGATGACGCGGTCCGGCGCTGTGGGCCCGGCGTAGACTCGATAGAGGCCGACGATCGCGAAGACGACGAACGCCGCGGCTGCACCGAGCAACAGTGTCGCGAGCTCAACCACCGGCCTGCACCTCCGTCTCGGGTTCGGCCGCCGCGTCTGGATCAGTCGGCGTCACCTCGTCGGTGTAATCGTCACGCTCGCGCGGCGACGGGATTCGCGCGCCGCTGCGGCCGTAGAAGACGAATCGGACTGCGCGTTCGAGCCCGCCAGCGGAGAGATCGTCTCGCGAGGACCCCGTCAGCGAGTGGACGAGAAACGTCCGCTGGGTAACCGTCACGGTGAGCGTCCCGGGCGTGAGCGTGATACTGTTGGCCAGCGTCGTGATCGGGACGTCGCCCCACAGCGCCGCTCGGAGTTCGACCATCTTCGGGTCGATCGGCAGCGACGGGTGGAGGATGACGTACGCCATCGCGACGTTGGCCTTGGCGATCTCCCATAGCAAGTAGAACGCGTACAGCGGCAGCCGGACGAGCTGGCGGAGTGCCCGTGTGAACGACGGATTCCGCCGGAACGCGACCGGCGTCAGAAAGATCGACACCACTCCGGCGGTGATCGCACCGGTGACCAGATCGAACAGCACCAGCGAGCCGATCGAGAGATAGAAACCGAAGGAGACGGCGAAGATCGCGAGGTACTTCGGGAGCGAGGCTGCGCGGGCGAGCACGGGCTGTCTGGCTTCTCGCTCGACCGACGCTTGCTCGACGTCGAGGTCACTCGCACGCAAACGCGATTCGATCGGTGCGAGCAGGGGTATCGTCCCCTCCGGGTTGTACTCCGGATCCATGACGACTCGGTCGAGGTCGTGATTCGAGGCGTATTCGAGCAGGACGTTGGCGTAGTCGTCGGGACTGAACAGGTACTGATCCTGTCCGACGATGGCCGTCTCGACGGTCACGTCGGCAGGGATCTCCTCACCGAAGTCCTCGGTGAGCCACGCGTCGATCAACTCTCTGAGGCGCTCGTGGTCCTCGCCGGACTCCTCGGAAGTCGCGCCCATGACCGAGATCGACACGAAGTGTAGTTCGACCGCCTGACCGTCTTCGAGGGCCTCGCTGGCCCGTCGAACGACGTACGCGACGGTCTCACGGATCGTCACGGAGTCGCCGACGGGCACCAGCAGCCGATGTGCGGTTGGGTGTGTCACGATCGATATTTCAGAACTGTATCTCCGGTTTTCGCGCTATACGACTGTTATATGGGGCAAATGGCGACGCGTGGATAACTATTACGGGATGGACTGGCCGCCCGTGTCGAAATAGATGGGCGCTCGGCGTATGTCGGCAGTATATGCCGCTATCCGAGGGTCATAGCTAGCTTCTCTGCGACGGCGCTACCGAGGGCCGTCTTCTCGCCGCAGACTTCCAGTGGATCACCTGAGCCGTCGACCAGCAGCGCGCGCGTCTCTGTTTCACCCATCACGCTGGCGTCGTTGGCGACGACGAACGCGAGTTCCACGCGCTCGCGAAGAGTCCGCGCCTGTTCGATCATCGCCGCGTCGTCACCCGACGTCTCTGCCTTGAATCCGACGATCGGTAACTCGGGACGGTCCGCACGGATCGTATCGATCAGCTTCGGGACGCGTTGGAGTTCGAGCGTCAGCGATTCCTGACCGGACCGGATCTTCTCTTCGGCTGTATCGACGGTGTAGTCGCTGATCGCCGCCGCAGAGACGAGCGCGTCGGCCCCCGCGACGGCGTCTTCGACGGCTTCCAGCATCCCCGCGGCGCTCTCTACGTACGCGACATCTGCATAGGGCACGTCCGGCCCGTCGTGGACGAGCGTCACGTCTGCCCCGCGAATGTGACAGGCACGAGCGACTTCCCGCCCGGTCGTGCCCGAGGCGCGATTGGAGAGCGTCCGGATCGGGTCGATCGACTCGGTGGTCGCGCCGCTGGTGACGACGACGTGCTCGCCGGCGAGTGACTGCTCCGTGACAGCGCGTGCGACTCCGGTGGCGATGGCCTCGTCGGTGGCGATCTTGGCCTTGCCCTCTTCGATCCGCGGATCGACGAACCCGACGCCCCAGGATTCGAGCGTCTCGATCGATTCGATCACGCCGGGGTGGTCGTACATCGGCTCGTGCATCGCTGGTGCGACGACGACGGGGACGTCAGCGCCCAGTGCCGTCGTCGCGCAGGTCGTGACGGGCGTGTCGTCGATCGCCGCAGCCATCTTCCCGACGCTATTGGCCGTCGCGGGCGCGATCAGGAAGACGTCGGCCCAGCCGTCGACGCCACACAACTCGACGTGCTCGACCGCGCCGGTGAGATCGGTCACGACGTCGTGCTCGGTGGCGAACTCGACGGCCCACGGGTGGACGATGTTCGTCGACGACTCGGACATGACGGCCCGGACGGTCGCACCCTCCCGGCGGAGTTCGTGGACGAACTCCACGACTCGCACGGCGGCGATCGACCCTGTCACCCCGAGCGCGACGTTGACTCCCTGAAGCATTCACTCCGAGTTCGAGGGGGCAGCCTATCAAATCTCCGCCCCGGAGCGAGCTTACAGATCGGACAGCCGCCCCAGTTCGTCGTCGGTCAACTCGATCGACGCCGCTTCGACGTTCTCTTTGAGATGGCCGACACTCGACGTCCCCGGAATCGGTAGCGTGACCGGCGAGTGCTGGAGCAGCCACGCCAGCGCGATCTGCTGGCGCGTGGCGTCATGGGTTGCGGCGACATCGTCGATGACCGCACCTGTCTCGCCCAGGTCACCTGCCGCGAGCGGGAACCACGGGATGAAGCCGATATCGTACTCCTCACAGGCCTGGAGGACGTCCTCGTCCTCGCGGTTCGCGATGTTGTACTGATTCTGGACCGTGGCCACGTCGACGATGTCGCGAGCCGTCTCTAACTGCTCGACGGAGACGTTGCTCAGGCCGACGTGGCGGATCAATCCCTCGTCTTGCATCTCCGCGAGCGCGTGCACGGAGTCCTCGAAGGGCGTCTCGGGATCCGGCCGGTGGAACTGATAGAGGTCGATCGTCTCGACACCGAGTCGGTCCCGGCTGGCGAGGACTGCGTTGCGGAGGTAGTCCGGGTCCCCGCGGGGCTTCCAGTCGCCGTCGGTGTTCCGGAGGAGGCCGCCCTTGGTCGCGACGACGAGGTCCTCGGGGTAGGGCGCGAGCGCTTCGCGGATGAGTCGCTCGCTGACGCCCGGACCGTACGAGTCGGCGGTGTCGATGAAGTCCACGCCTGCGGCGATGGTCTCGTGGAGGACCTGCCGGGCGTTCTCCTCGTCGTCGGGCCGGCCGATGATGTCCTCGCCGGTGATCCGCATCGCGCCGTAGCCGAGGCGGTGGATGGTCGTCTCGCCGTCCAGTTCGAAGGTGTCGCTCCGGTTGCGGAGGCTCATGGATTAGACGACGGGCGTCACCCTGAAGTCAGTTCGCCCCCACTATATCGGGTCTCGACCCGTCAGCTCTCGGTCGCCCGCCAGAGGTACAGACTCGCGTAGCTCCGGTAGGGTTTCCACCGCTCGGAACGCTCCCGCATGACCGCCCGATCCTCGACGGCCAGATCATCGAACAGTCGCGCCATCCTCGTCCTGATACCGAGGTCGCCGACCGGGAAGACGTCCGGCCGCCCCAGCGAAAACAGCAGTTGCATATCCGCGGTCCAGGGCCCGACACCGGGGATCTCGGTCAGTTCGGCACGGACGGCGTCGTCGTCCATCCCCTCGAAATAGGCGCGCGAGTACCCCTCCTCGATGAAGGCCTCGGCGACGTTTCGGACGTAGCGGGTCTTCTGTCGCGAGAGCCCCGCGTCCCGGAGCACTTGCTTGTCTGCCGCGAGAATCCCGTTCGGCGTCACCTCGACTGACTCGAACAGCCGTTCGCGGGTGGCCGCGGCCGATTCCATCGACACCTGCTGACGCAGGATCGAGACGACGAACCGCTGGAAGAAGTCCTCTGCCGGTTCCACTTCGACGGGACCGTGGCGTTCGACCAGCGGCCCGAGATACTCGTCGCTCCGGAGCGCGGCGTGTGGCGAGTCGGTGACGGTCGTCATCAGTCGAGACCAGTGTCGTCGTCACAGTAGTTCGCGCCGAGCAGCGCGTCGCCGCTGCCGGCGGACGACTCTGCGTCTGTGTCCGCCACCGAACCATCGCCCTCGGTCACGGCGGCGGCCCCTTCTTCGAGGGGCACGTCCTCGCGGTCGATCACGCGAGCAGGGTTGCCGACGACAGTCGCGTCTGCGGGGACGTCTTCGACGACGACTGCGCCGGCCCCGACGGTCGCGCCCTCGCCGATCGTCACGTCGCCGATCAGCGTCGCGTTCGCGCCGATCGTCACGCCGTCTTCCAGCGTCGGGTGGCGCTTCTCGCGACGCATGGAGTTTCCGCCGAGGGTAACGCCATGGTACATCAGGACGTCGTCACCGATCTCCGACGTTTCGCCGATCACGGTCCCCATGCCGTGGTCGATGAAGAACCGCCGGCCGACGGTCGCGGCGGGGTGGATCTCGACGCCGGTCAGCCAGCGGGTGAGGTGGGAAAGAAGGCGGGCTGTCAGGCCGAACCCGTGGTCGTGGAGGGTGTGTGCGACGCGGTACAACCAGATAGCGTGCAGGCCGGGGTAGGTGAGGAGGACTTCGAAGGAACTGACCGCTGCCGGGTCTTTCGCGCGGGCAGTCCGGACGTCCTCGCGGATACGATCGAACATTGGTGGATTGCGTAGTGTCCTCGGAGTCGATACAGGCGAGTGGAGAAGTTATCGACAGCGACAGCCTGATCCGCGAGCGCGTGGCTGGCTGTCAGTTCCGGGGCGGACTGCGACGGGACGCAGATCCTGCATGTCACGTGGGTATGGGAGGCACGACCAAAAATCACCTGATTGGCAGGGAGGGCGATCAGTCCTAGCCGAACAGCCGCTGCCACAACGAGCGCTTTCGCGCCTGCTCGGCCAGCAACACGGAACACTCGACGTCGGCGGCGACGTCCAGCACGAGCGATCCCGAGACGAGTCGTTCGAGCAGGCCGCGTTCGGTCGCGCCGATGACGACCATCGTCGACTCGCGGGCCGCGTCCTCGATCGCCTGTTCGACGTCACCTGTCGCCGCACGCAACTCGGCGTCGTCGAGACCGTGTTCGTCGGCCCACAGTTCGAGGAAGTCCTGTGCCTCCGCTTCGGTGTCACCGACGTGGAGGAGCGTGATCTCGGAGTCGTACTCCGCTGCCAGAACCTTGGCTATCTCGGCGCTCAGATCCGAGTCGGGACCGCCTGCGGTCGGGAGCAGGATCTTCGATGGATCGAAGCCACGATCTTTGAGCACGAGGAAGTCACAGGGGATGTCCTGCATGACCTCGTCCATCGCGCTCTCGGCGCGGCCGGGCGACCCGTGCGAATCTTCACCCCACCCCATCACGACGAGGTCGGCCGCGTGATCCCGGGCCGCGTCGAAGATCTCTTCGAAGGACTCGTGGGAGATGATCGTACTCGTTTCGAGATCGACCCCGAACGTCTCTGCGTCCTCGCGAGCGCGCTGGAGGAGATTCCCCGACTCCGCGTCGAGGTCGTCGATATGATCGGCCCCGTACTGCAGGGAGGTCTGGTCCGGGACGGTGACGACGTGGATCGCCTCGACAGTCCCGTTTCGCTGCTTGGCGATCGCACTCGCGAGCGTGATCAGGTCCGTCTCGTGTTCGGGGTTGGCCAGCGGGACCATCACCTTGTACTCTCCACCGTCGGGTTGGACCGACGCTGCCGCCGAGACGGCTGGTTCGGGCATCTCCTCGGAGCGGTCGAGGATGTATTCGCTGAGAATGCCCTGTTTGGTCGTCCGGGTGCGAGCGTAGAAGACGTACCAGAGGACTGCCCCACCGACGATCAGACTCCCGAACGCGACGACGAGCGGATCGATGTAGTAGATCAGCGCGAACGACGTGATCGCTCCTATAATCGGTGTGATCGGATACAGCGGCACCCGGAAATCAGGCTTGTATTCGGCGGGATCTGCGACCCGCATCACGATCAGTGCGATGTTGAGCAGCCCGTAGATGACCAGATGGAGGAAACTCGCCGTCCCCGACAGCGTGAGGATGGCGTCCCCGCCGATCAGGTCGGACCCCAGAATGAAGGCGAGGATCAATCCGCCCGTGATCGCGATGGACTTGTACGGCGTCGCGAACCGCGGGTGGACCTCGTTGAGGTCCGGCGAGACGATCTCGTCCCGGCCCATCGCGAAGTTGATCCGCGAGGAGGCCAGGATCGAGGCATTGGCCGACGAGGCAGTCGCCAGCAACCCACCGAACAGCATCGCGACCGCCCCGACCGGCCCCATCAGGATGTCGGCGACCTCGACGACGGCGATATCGTCGCCGCCGATGCCCGCGATGAATCCGGGCTCGACGGCCCCGCTCATCACGAACAGCACCAGGGCGTAGATCCCGGTCACGAGGACGACGCTCCCGATGACGGCGCGCGGGAGGTTCTTCCCCGGTTCTTTGATCTCCTCGGCGACGCTCGTGATCTGGACGAACCCGAGATACGAGACGAAAATGAATCCCGTGGCCGTGAGCATGTTGGGCAGACCTTCGTTCGCGGGCAGATTCGAGATATCGGCCTGGAGGCCCCCGATGAACGTGAAGACTGCCAGGATCGCCACCAGGATGATGACGATGACGTTCTGGAGCGCACCGGTCTCCTTGGCACCGACGTAGTTGACGCCGACGAAGAAGGCTGCGCCGACGAGCCCGATGATCGTGGCGACGTTCAGAGAGACGGGGCCGAGGCTGATCGCCCCGGAGACGCCGATGATCAACTGGATGTACTCGCCGAAGCCGACCATGTAGAAGGCCGAGGCAAAGGCCAGCCCGAGCCAGTTGGCCCAGCCGGCGATCGAGCCGAACAGCGGCCCGAGCGCGTGGTTGACGTAGAAGTACGCGCCGCCGGATTTGGGCATGGCAGTCCCGAGTTCCGACGCCGAGAGCGCCGTCAGCAGTGCAATTGCCCCGCCGACGACGAACGCCGCGACCGCCAGCGACCCCGCGGTCTCGACGGCCGCGCCCGGCAACACGAAGATCCCGGCGCCGATCATCGTCCCGACGCCGATCGTCAGCGCCGCCAGCGGCCCGAGGTCTTTCGCGAGTTCTTCGTCCCCGCTACTCATCCTCGATTGCCTCCTCGTCGGTTGGTCCTTCCTGGGTCTGGTCGGGTAAGACGACCACTGGAAGGTCGGACTCGGTGACCAGCGAGAGCGCGACATCGCCCGTCAGCAGTCGAATCCAGCGGCTTCCGCCGCGTGGCGTGATGACGATACTGCTCGCGCCGACGTCGTGGGCGACATCGAAGATCGCCTCGGCGACGTCCGTGCCGTAGGTGATCTTCGTCTCGATGGGGCGCCCTAGTGCCTCCCGGAAGTCATCGAAAATCTCCTCGGCCTCCAGCTCACGCTGTTCCACGCCAGCCTTGTCGATGGCGCCGCCAGCCTTCTCGATCACGTGGACGGCGACGATATCACCGGCCTCGTGGCCCGCCAGCGCGGCTGCTGTCGCGCTCGCGTCCTCCCGGCTCGCGACCGGCACGAGGATCTTTTCGAACAGCTCAGCCATCGTCGTCCCTCCGCAGGCTCATTCGCATCGTAGAGAGAAGCGGGGCTGGTGAATGTCTCATACCCGAGAGAATTGACGCGACGACCTTAACTCTGGTCAGTCGTCCTCGGACTACTCGCAGACGAGACCGCTCACGAGCCGGCCGTCGACACAACGTCTCCCGGCTGGACTGGCTGCAGCAGAAACGTGCAGCCGTGCCGGCCGTCGACACTGCTAGTCGTCCGAGCGCGTCGAAGTCGCCCCATCGGTTTCGTGATCGAATGCGGACCGGTGTTCTCCGCCATCGATGGCGGAGACGATCCGATCGGCTCCGAGGACGCACACGACCGCCAGTACGACGCCCGCCACGACGTCCGTGAGCCAGTGAATCCCGAGGATCATCGTCGAGAGGACGACGCTGGTCGCGACGACCGACGCGATGGCGAGCCACCTGGAGTGTCGGTCGCGTGTCTGCCAGGCGAACAACAGGACGATAATCGACAGTGACGCATGTAGCGACGGGAACACGTTCGTATTTGCCGAGACTGCCTGCGTCAGGGTCTGCGTCTCGGGGAACAGGGCATACATCGACCCCTCTACGCGGGAACCGAGGTAAAGACGAGGTCCATAGGCCACAAAGAGGGTGTAGAACGTGATCCCGACGAGATAATTCAGGGAGTAGGCGACGAGCAGTTCCTTCAGGGGGCGCACCGTCGATGTGAGGAAGTACACGAGAATCGGGGCGATCAACAGGTACGTGAACCCGAACATGTAGAACCCCGAGAACACAGGGACGAGTACCTCGGGTGTCAGGTCCTGTACGTATGCGACGAACAGCCCTTCGATGGCGTATATCTCAGCCGTGATATCCCAGTTCAGTGCCCGCGAGAACTGGACGCTGGGCTCGTGGACGACGCCTTTGAACATGAGGACGGTCCCGATGACTGCGAGGTAGGGAAACACCTCGTATAGCGTCTCGTCGAGCGACGCGAACTCACGACGGAAACGCTTGCGGTCGATGCAGAGGGCACAGGTGGTCGCGAGACTCGAGAGGACCACCACACCGACGATAGCAATGACTGTAGCGAGGGACATTTTCGAGTACTATCAGTTCTGGAGACGCTTCGAATGAGAGATGTATAAGCTTTGGTTTCTCGACCGCCCGCCAACGGACGGCCGTCCTCGAGAATTCTCGCGAAAGCGCCGATCAGTGCATCGCAGCCAGTTTCGCGATGTAGACGAGACTGAGGAGGTGGTCGTCGACGTCGAGGGCGGCCGTGTCGGCCGCTCCGACGTCTTCGATTCCCAGCAGGTAGTCGCCCAGTGTCGAAGCGACGTCCTCGGTGATCCACTCGATCGACTCGTAGTAGGTCAGCGCTTCCTGAGCGCCGCGAAAGTCGCCGTGCAACAGCAGAAACTCCAGCCACTCGAAGATGAGAAACTCGGCGGCTTCGGTCTCGGGCAGCGCCGCGAGATACGGTTTCGACATCTCCTGACTCCCGGCTGTCAGTGGCATCAGCTCCCGGTACAGTCTGGCCCGAAACGCGTCTTCGCCCATCGAGGGGTCGCCGTCTTCGAGCGGCTCCCAGTCGAGATCGGGCTCGGGTTCCGGCTCCGGGACACTCTCTTCTTCGTCGGGAACGGCCCGCTTCGACCCCCGCTTGCGGGCCATCTTCCTGAGCTCGTCGAGGTCGTAATCCTTCGGATTGATCGTCATGCTGGTTATTACAGCAATATTGATTCTGCGAGGTGTTAAATCTTGTACCCGGGTCTGACGGTCGTCTGACGGGTGCAAGAGGGGAGAAGTTGTGTCGACGGCGGCTCGTGAGCGCGTTCATGCGCGAGTAGTCCAGCCGGGAGACGTTGTGTCGACGGCGGCTCGTGAGCAGTCTCGTCTGCGAGTAGTCCAGCCGGGAGATGTTGTGTCGACGGCCGGCACGGCTGCGCGTCAATGACGACTGGAATCCAATCCGGCGGCTCCAGCCCGGTCGAATCACATCAGGTATATTACTTTTTGCGTGCAGTTATATACTTCGGGGGGACAATCAGGCGAGCGTATGAGCGACGACGACACGGACGACGATGCGGACGATCAGTCGACCGACGGG
The DNA here is from genome assembly GCF_004799665.1 of Halapricum salinum. Classification (NCBI taxonomy): domain Archaea; kingdom Methanobacteriati; phylum Methanobacteriota; class Halobacteria; order Halobacteriales; family Haloarculaceae; genus Halapricum; species Halapricum salinum. Next base: position 3,410,058 of record NZ_CP031310.1, on the reverse strand, counting down.
CCGGTTCCGATCGGCGTCAAACTGGGGAGTACGCGGACGGTCATCGCATACCCCGACGAAGACGGGGAGATGGAAGTCATCCGGACGCTGACGTGTCTGGCGACCTACGAGGACGCTCTGACGGGCGAGGAGCGCGTCCTCTACGGTGAGGAGGCCGCCAGGGAGTACCCAGACCGCGTCGAGTTCATGCTGCGGTCCGGGCTTCCCGAGGACGACGATCGGGCCGAACTCACGTCGACGTTCTTCGAGGAGGTCATCGACGCCAACGACATCCCGACCGACAGCGCGGTCGTCTACGCGATTCCGACGATAGACAACGAGAAAGGGCTGGCAAATCTCGAAAGCGTCATCGGAGACAGTTCCATCGGCGAGGAGTTAGTCCAGAGCTATCCCGAGTCGCTGTGTGGCTCGATCCCAGCCTTCGGCGACGATCTGGAGGCGATCAACGAGATCTTCCTGGCTGTGAACATGGGCTCGACCAACCTCGAAGCCTCGGCGTACCGGCGGGGTGAGCAACTCGCTCCGTTCACCACTGGCGCAGTCACTGGCAACGAGGTCGATCGTGTCATCGCGAACTACGTCGAAGAGGAGACGCAGGGCCGGGTCAACATCGACGTCCAGACTGCTCGCGAGTACAAGGAAGAGCACGCCGACTTCGAAGATTACGAGCCCTTTACCGACATCATCCAGCAGCCCGGCGGCGGCGCCCACGAGTTCACGATCGAGCGCAGCGTCATGGACGCGGTCGACGAGTACGTCGACGACGCCGTCGAGGAGTTCTGTAACACGTTCCTCCCGGAACTGGCCAACGACTACATGAAAGTGTACAAACTGGCACTGGAGAAACCGGTCGTCCTCACCGGCGGGATGGCCTGCGTCCCCGGTATCGTCGACGAGTTCGCCGAACGCGCCAGCGAGGAGTTGAACCGCGACATCGAAGCGACGACCTCCGACCAACCCGACCTCGCCGCGACACTCGGTGCCCAGCGAATCGCCTCCCACCTCATCGAGTAGCGCTCTGTCCGTCACGATTCGGGGTATTTTTTTAACTCGAATAATCATATCAAAATTATTACTGTGGTATTAAAGAACCCCGATAACGTACATCTGAGTATCATCGATGAAACCTGGCGGGGACCAATGGCAAGTCGACGACGAACTCCTGACAGAGACGGGTCGCGGCGGACTGTTCACTGACGGGTATCTGGAAGGTGCGCCGCTGATTTCGTATCTGGATCAGGAAGAGACGCCACTGTTTGTATTCGGAAGCGGCAAGCGCGGTCTCACACGCGAGCGATCGGGCGACACCGAGCGTATCGTCCCCGGATCGGGGTATCGAGCGATCACAGCCATCACCGACCGACGCGTCCAGTTCGTCGTCGGCGGTGGCCGTGAGGACGGCGACTGGGACGAAAGCGTCCGTCTGTCGGATGTCGATCGGGTCTCGGTCGACAGCGGGTTGATCCGCGAGCAACTGACGATCGACGCCAACGATGGGTCGACGTATCACGTCTATCTCAAAGATGTCGACACCGACCGTGTCGTCTCGTTTCTCGAGACAGTATCGTGGGCGTGGATCAAAGTCGAGGAACTCCTCGACGACGCTCGGAAACACCTCGTCGACGCATCCCAGGGGGAGAAGTCTCGCGACTACGACGCGGCAAAAGAGGCGGTCGCTCGTGCTCGTCGGACTCTCGACGAGGCCGACGGGGCCACCGACGACCTCTCGTCGGAAGCCAGTTCGGGCATCCACGACAGGATCGACCAGGTCGAACGGCGGTATCGTGAAACCAAACGGCGCGTTCACGCTTCCAGGGCGACACATCTGGTCGACGAAGCCGAGCGACACTGGCGTGACGACCAGTTCGAACGCGCATACGATCAGTTCAGTGCTGCCCGCGAAGAGTACACGACAATCCTGGATATCTACGGTCTCGACCCCGACAAGGCCGACGCGATGCGCGAGCGGATCGCCCACGTCGACGGCAATCTGGATCACCTCTCGAAAGCCCCGCTCAGACGTGCGAACGAAGCCTGTTCTCGAGCGCGGGACGCTTCGACGACAGCCGAAGCACTCGAGCACTGGGGAGACGCCCTCGAACTGTACCGACGGGTGATCGAACTCGACTGGGGTCACGAACAGAAGCGATTCGATGGCGATGTTGACCTCGTTCGCGATCGTGTCGTCGGCGTCGTCGAGGAGATACTGGCTGCCAGACGTGAACTCACGGACGATCGGGTCGACGACGCCGAACAGTTGCTCGAACACGACGACTACTCCGGGGCCCGGTCTGCCTACGCCGAGGCGATGGACAACCTCGAAGCGGCGACCGACCTCGCTAGTGAGTTCGACCCCGACGCCGTCCCGGAACTGCAGGAACGCCTGGAGACGTTGGAAGAACGGATTCGTGGGGCGACGACCACCGTCTCCGAGGCGACCGCGGACCCGACTGAGTCAGGTGACGTGGCTCGTGAGGACCCCTCCACCTCCCAGGCGGGAACCGAGACGGACGACTCGTCGACGGACTACGACGACTTCGACAACTGGGTGACGCTGGCCGAGGAGGACCACACCGATCACCAATCTGAGCCGACTGGACTCGATCCGATCGACGCAGAGGAAGACCGCTCGTTCGACGATAGCGTCGGGCCTGACGTCGACCGCTCACCGCAGGGGGAAGCCCCACGTAACGAGGACTCACTTCGGGACGCGGTCGTCGAGGATTCGGATCCTGACGCCACTGTAGTCGATGCAATAGAGACACTCGACGCGTCGGAACTGTCGGAGCTCGTCGACGCCGTCTGGTCGACACTCGGCTGGTCAACCGCACGGATCGAGGGGGCGCCGGGCGTCAGGGCGAGCCGCGAAGCCCCGATGGCCGAGGAACTCGTCCTCGGAGTCGTCACGGAGGGGACGACGACCGAAGCCGATGTCGAGGGTCTCGTCGACCGACGTAATTCTGCCGGGGCCGATCGAGCCGTGCTCGTGGCGAACGTGACCGTCGCCCCGAGTGCCGCCCGTCGGGCGATCGCGACCGACGTCGAACTGATCGATGCCGAGTCGCTCGCCGGTATCGTCGAACGCGAGTCGCTCACTGACTACCTGCCGGACGCGACCGTCTGAAATTCCGACGCGGCTGTGGTGATGAGAACTCGGCCGTATCAACAGGAAAAATTATTACTGTTAAGTGTATATTAGGGACCTGTAATGCCGAAGTGTCCACAGTGTGGTCGGCGGATGAGCTACAACGACGAGACGACGAAACTCACAGAGTACGTCTGCTCGAACTGCCACCGCGTGGAGATCGAGTACAAAGAGACGGACGTCACGCACGCGGCCTGATCACGTCGGCTGATTCTCGGCGAGTCGAGTATCCTTACAGTAGCTACGCCCCTTGGAGTGCCCTGGCGACGGCACTCCGAAACGCCTTCGAGTCCGGGTCGATTCCGGCGATCGAGAGTTCTGCTCGGTGTTCGCGCGCGAGTCGATCCCGGAGCCGATCCACAGTTTCGCCAGCCTCGAAGGCGGAGCGATGATCGTCGGTCACCAGCGCTCGGGCGGCGGCCTCGGCGTCCGCAAACGACGCCGTTGGTTCGGACGGCAGATCGGGATTGTCGAGTCGGCCCCGCCAGCCGTGTTTGTCAGCGAGTCGGACGCCCGCTACGGTCGTGTCGGCCCATCGAGACTCGGGAAACGAGTAGCGATCGGGCGAGACAGCGTCTGCTCTGACTTCGCGTTCGAGCGCCGGGGCGGGAGTCAGCCCGAGCCGCTCGAAGATCGCGTTCGCGGCGTCCGGCGTGAGCAGCCCGTCTCGTGTGGTCGAGAGGACGTCGTACCCGACGAAGTCCGGAAGCGCTTCCCAGTCGTACTCGATTCGGTGCTGGCAGGTCGCGATCCCGTAGAAGGTGACGGCCGAGACGTCGGCGACTGCCTGGCGCAAGGCGCCCCTGTCGAACCCAGACTGGACGGCGTCGATGGCCGGACTGATGGCTGGCGGAGCCGATCTCGGATCGAGCCGACGGTTCTCGTCACCGAAGACGAGCCGACCGTCATCCTGAAGCATGAACCGCAGCGGAACCCCTTCGACGCGTTCGAGGATCCAGAGATGTCCCTCTCCCATCGATTCGCCGTCGTCGAGGTTCGCGACCGCGGGAAACGCCTCCATCGAGTAGACTGTCGCGTCGCGATCCCTTAGGTTGGGTGGTAGCATTAAGTGATCGTGCCCTGTACATTCGGCCGTACTATGGAACTCACCTGGCACGGACACTCGACGTGGCTCGTCTCGGTCGGATCGACTGACTTGCTCATCGATCCGTTCTTCGACAACCCGATGACAGACACCGATCCTGAAGAACTCGATCCGGACTACGTCCTGTTGACGCACGGCCACGCCGACCACATCGGCGATTGCGATCGCTTCCGCGGGACGACTACGGTCGGTACACCGGAGGTCGTCAGCTACGTCGAAGACACCTACGGTGTCAAGGATACGATGGGGTTCAACCTCGGCGGTACGGTCGAACTGGGCGATGCCTACGTGACGATGCACCGGGCAGACCACACCAACGGCATGGACACCGACTACGGCGCGACTGGCGGGATGCCCGCTGGATACATCATCTCGGATACCAAGCCCACACAGGTCTCAGACGCCGACTCGACTACGTTCTACCACGCCGGTGACACCGGACTGATGTCCGAGATGCGCGACGTCATCGCCCCGTATCTCGAACCCGACGCTGCGGCAGTGCCCTGTGGAGACCACTTCACAATGGGGCCGATGCAGGCCGCCATCGCCGTCGACTGGCTCGACGTCGATCACGCCTTCCCGATGCACTACGACTCGTTCCCACCGATCGAGATCGACACCGACGACTTCGTCAAAGAGGTCACAGCCACCGGCAGCGACGCCGAGGTCCACGTCCTCGACGGCGACGAGACGTTCGAACTCTGAACCGGGTTCTCCTCACCCGGGGACTCTCACGACTGTTTTTATCCTCTGGGCACGACGGTTCTGCGTGATGGACGGCCAGCCAGTGACCCGCATGCAAGCCGCGATCGGCCTCGTGAGCGTCGTCGTTCTGGTGGCCGTCGTCGCTCTGTTCGTCGGGACACCGTGGGTCGACACCTCGGCAGCGGCCGACGACCGTGTCGTGGTCGAGTCCGTTTCTGGCGACGCGACCGTCACGATCAGGTACACGGACGGGAGTGGTAGTTCGCAGACGGTCGTGGCCGACACGGACCCGGGCCTGTCCAGCGCGGTCGACGGCTGGGCGATCGTCGAGCGCTCGGCGCTCCCGTCGCCGCTGCAGGCGGTATCGAGAACGCCTGGGTCCAGTGTCGTCGGGTTCGGCGAGTGGGCACTCGTCGGCGCGAGTACGAACGCGACAGTCTCGATCGGCGAGGCGACGCTGACCGTCGTCGCTCCGGCCGGTCGGAACGTCGATCCGACCCGGAAGGCCGGCTTCTTGAGACAGTTCGTCGACCCCTACGCGCTGGATCCCGACACGCCCGAGCGGGTCGTGCTCGTCGCCGCACCCCGCGGACTGAGCCACGAGGGCGCCATGTACGGCGACGACCGGGGGTACGTGACGATCGAGGCGTTCTGGGACGGCGACGTCGGGAGCGTCTGGATCCACGAGTACCTCCACGCCCGGCAGAACTTCCGTCTCGACCCCGAGATGACGTGGTTCCGCGAGGCAAGCGCGGAGTACCTGAGCTACCGGATCATGGAAGAGCAGTACGGCGAGGTCTCGGAAACTGACCTGCAGGCGCGCCTGGAGGCCTTCCCGGCACACGAGGGGGTCGCGCTCGCGAATCAGACGACGTGGCGCGGGACGAGCGCGAACTACCACGTCGGCGCTCGTCTGCTCGGGGCTGTCGACGCGGAGATCAGGGCCGACACCGGCGGTCAGGACACACTGATAGACGTCTTCCGGGCGATGAATCGGCTGGACAGACCGATCACTGTCGAGACGTTTGTCGACCTCGTCGAGCAGCGTACTGGAGACGACGAGTCCTGGATCGCGGCGTCGATCAGCGGCGATCGTACGGTCGAGTCGAGGGGGCCTTCCTGAGACGGCCTACTCGCCGACTGTCACGCCAGCGACCGACTCCAGGTACTTCAGCACCGCCGTCATGTCTTCGTTGCCGTGGCCCATCGCGCTCGCGGCCGAGAACGACTCGCGAGCGGCCGCAGTCTGGGGCAGCGTCAGCCCCACGTCGTTGGCGACTTCGTTGGCATACCGGAGATCCTTGAACTGCAGATCGACCGGGAAGCGCGGTTCGAAGTCACGTGCTGCGATCAACTCGCCTTTGATCCGGAACAGCGGCGAGTCGACCGCGCCGGCCTCGACGACCTGCTGCATCGCGTCGAGATTCAGGTCCTGGGCCGCACCGAAGGTCAGCGCTTCGGCGTAGGCGCTCATCATGTCCCCCAGCAGGAGGTTGACGAACAGCTTCATGCGCGCGCCGTCGCCCACGCCACCGCAGCGGACGACCGGTTCGCCCATCGCTTCGAGAATCGCCTCGACGTCGTCGAGGACGTCGTCTTCACCGCCAGCCAGGACAGTCAGCGTCCCCTCTTCGGCGGGACCGACCGTCCCCGAGACGGGAGCGTCGACGAATCGTGAGTTCTGCGCGCGAACGGTTTCGGCCGCCGCCAGCGTGGCGTCGGGCGTGACCGTACTCATCTGGATCACGGTATTGGAGCCGTTGATACCCGTCAGCAGGCCGTCCGGGCCGTCGAGTACGGCTGCGAGTGCCTCGTCGTCGGTGACCATCGTGATCACGACGTCGGCCTGCTGGCCCAGTTCGCGCGGCGACTCGGCGACCTCGATGCCGGCGTCGGCGAACGGTTCGGTCGGGCCGTCGCTGCGGTTGTAGACGAGCAGTTCGTAGCCCGCGTCGTCGAGATTCCACGCCATCGGCGCTCCCATCGCGCCCAGTCCGACGAATCCGATCGTTTGCATACGGTGGGCACTTGGAGGCGGGTGTACTTGAGCGTCGGGAAACGCTGATTGGGCGGCGGGTCGAAGCCCCCGGTATGAGTGACAGCGACTGGACGGACATGCTCGCCGCCGAACGGATGCGTGTCGACCGGAAGTTCGAGGACCAACTCGAGGCCTCGTCGTTCTCCCGACAGCAGTGGGGGCTGGTGATGACGGCCGCCGATTTCGAGATCGACGGTCCAGAGAACCCGAAAGAGGCGACACTGCGAGCGGATACGAGCAAGCTATCGAGCGTGATGTCCGAGATCAAGAACCTCGACAAGCGCGGTGGCGGCATGGCCAGTCCGTCGGGCGGTGGCAGAGCTGGCGGCAGCGGCAGCGGGGGCGGCGGTATACTGGGCAAGATCGCGGGCCTGTTCGGCGGCGGTGGCGGAGGCGGTGGCGCACTCCAGCATGAAGCCGAAGAACTGGCAGCGGAGTACACCGAGAAACTGCAGTCCCACCTCGAAAAACGCGGTCGCTGGGAGACGATCTGCGAGCAGGCTGCCGGAGAGTAATCAGTACTCGTCGCCGCCGTGGAACAGCGTCAGCTCTTCGGCCTGGTAGATGTTGATCAACTCGGTGACGATCTCGTCGTAGCTCTCGTCTTCGACGCGGAGGCCGTCGAGACGCTCGATCGTCTCCTCGTCGAGGTCGACTGTGGGCATATCTAGACGAACAGTCCGAGAAACAATAAATCCGCGGCTGCGGTGTTTCGAGTCGTTTACTTCGGGAACATCGAGTTGCCGGCGCTGCCGGACAGTTCCGCGAGACCGGCGTGAACGTCGGCGATGCGCTCGCGGACGAGCCGACCGCCGACGCGCGGATCGAAGTGATCCTTGTTCGGCGACCAGTCGACGTCGTTGTAGAAGGTGTCTTTCTGGTCCTCGACGCCCTCCGGCGGGACGAGTTCGTCCTTGTGGTCGAGGTAGTGGTCGAACAGGGTGCGCGTGTACTCGTACTGGTAGCGCGTGTCCTTGTTCATCTTGCAGATGCCACGGTGCATGAAGTCCTCGACCTGCGGGGGCTGCAGACCCGACGAGCCGTGGAGCACCAGCGGGATCTCGAGACCGTGATCGGCCAGCGTCTGGCTAATCTCGCTGGCGAGGTCGGGTTTGAGTTCGAGGTCTTTGCCCTTCGCGACGCCGTGCTGGGTCCCGACGGAGATAGCGAGCAGGTCACAGCCCGTGCGCTCGACGAACTCGACGGCGTCCTCGGGGTCGGTGTAGAAGGCTTCCTCGGCGACGATCTCGTCTTCGACGCCCTTGATCCGGCCGAGTTCGGCCTCGACGAGGATGTCCGCGTCGGCCTCGTCGATCTTGTCGACGACTGCTTTGGACTGGCGGATGTTCTCCTCGAAGTCCTCGTGGGAGGCGTCGATCATGATCGAGGAGGGGATCTCCGTCTCGATCTGCATGTCGATGAAGTCCATGTCCGTCTGGTGGTCCATGTTGAGGAACACGCCGATGTCGTACTGCTCGGCGATGACGTCGATGTAGTTCCCCATCGCGCGCAAGCCGGCCTCGGGGTCGCCGTTGCCCGCGAAACTACATGCACCAGCGCTCATCTGGATGAGCAGATCGGAGTTTACCTGCGAAGCACCCTCCATCAGCCCCATCATCACGTCCGCTTCGGCGATGTTGCTGGCCACCAGCCCGAAGTCCTCCTCCAGAGCCTTGTCGTACACCTGACTGAGTTCACTTCCGCCGTAGAACGGCATTCGTTGTCACCGTATGAGCGTTTACTCGCCTCCGTAATAATGGATGCGGAATACCCGTCGGGAGACCTCAGAAAAGACTGTCAGTGGTCACCGCCCCCACGACGCTGAAGATAGCCGCGACGCTGACAGTGCGCGCCGTGACAGCCAGTCTGCCCGCGGGGTCCAGATCGGCGAGGAAGACCGACGGCGCGGTAATCGCGAACGCCAGCAGGGTGACCGACCCGAACGCGACGATCAGTAGCGAGATGAACCGCACCGGGACACCGAGTATCGCAGCTTCCCTCCGGGGGTCGCGGTCGTTATCGGCTCCGTAGAGGCCACCGTAGCCGATAGCCATGATGACAGCTACGAGGAACAGACTGTGGAAGACGGTCATGTTCCGGGCCAGTTGCCACACCTCGCCGGTCACGACGAAGGGTCCGGACAGCAGGAACCCCCCGACGATCTGCTGTGCTGTGTCCGCCAGTTTGTGTCGCTGTCGCTCTTGCATATACTGTTAGTGTCGGTTCTCGCAGATATCGTTTCGGCCGGGGGCGCCCGCGACGAGGCGCTATGTGTCCTCTGACAGCGCCGCTCTCACTTCGTCTTTCGTCGCTGCTCGGAGTGCCGTCTCGGCCAGTGTTCTCGCGTCGGCCGTCGAGACGTCAACGACGTTCGCTTTGACGTCGGGGATCGTGACCGCGCTCATGCTCAGTTCGTCGAGACCGAGGCCGATCAGCAACTCCGTCAGGTCTGGATCGCCGGCCATCTCGCCGCACATCCCGATCCAGATGTCGCCGTCGTGGGCGGCTTCGACGGCCCGATCGATCGCCCGGAGGACGGCCGGATCGCTGGGATCGTGGAGATCCGCGACGTGTTCGTTCTGCCGGGAGGCGGCCATCACGTACTGTGCGAGGTCGTTGGTCCCGATGCTGAAGAAGTCTAGCCGCTCGGCCAGCGCGTCGCCGACGAACACCGCCGCCGGCGTCTCGATCATCACGCCCAGTTCTGGCATCGCGTAGTCGACACCCTCGGATTCGAGATCCCCGGCGACGTCCTCGACGACGTCGAGGGCTTGCTCGACCTCCCCGACTGTGGCCACGAGCGGGAACATCACCGCGAGGTCGCCGTCGCCGACCGCGCCGGCGCGCAACAGAGCCCGGATCTGTGTCTCGAACAGCTCGGCGTCGGGGCCGAGCGACCGGCGAATCCCGCGCATCCCGAGGAAGGGATTGTCCTCTTCGTCGGCCTCGATGTAGGGGATCGGCTTGTCGCCGCCGACGTCCAGCGTTCGGACGACGACCCGCCCCTCCGGGAAGGCGTCGAGTGCCTCGACGTACGTGTCGACCTGCTCGTCCTCGTCCGGTGGCGCTTCCCGGTCGAGAAAGAGAAACTCCGTCCGGAAGAGGCCGATCGCGTCCGCGCCCTGGGCGACCGCACCTTCGAGTTCGGCCAGCGTCCCGACGTTCGCCGCAACCTCGATCTCTTTTCCGTCGGCCGTCTCGACGCGATCGGACCGAATCTCGACGTCGCGACGCTCGCTCGCTCGTTCGCGGGTCTCCGCGCTCGGATCGACGATCACGTCGCCGGCCTCGCCGTCGACGACGACGGTCTCGTCGGCCTCGACGCCCAGCAGGTCGTCGCCGACGCCGACGACGGCCGGAATCCCGATCGACCGCGCGAAGATCGCTGCATGAGACGTTCGGCCGCCCTCGGCGGTTGCGAATCCGGCGACAGTCTCGGGGTCGAGCTGTGCGGTATCGCTCGGGGTGAGCATCTCAGCCAGCAGGACCGTCCCCTCCGGCAGCGCCGAGAGATCGATCCGTTCGGCGTCAGCGAGAATTCGGACCAACCGGTCGCGGATGTCCCGCAGGTCGTCGGTGCGCTCGGCCATCCGGCCGCCTGCGGCCGCCAGCTGTTCGATTCCCTGCTGGAATCCCTCGCGCGTGGCGTGCTCGGCCGGCAGCCCCTCGTCGATCGACTCCTCGACTGCGTCGGTGATCTGCGGATCGTTCAGAAACTGGAGATGCGCGTCGAAGATTTCCGCCTCGCTCTCGCCGACCTTCTCGGCGGTGCGCTCGCGCTCGGTTTGCAGTTCCTCGCGGGCGGTGGCGACGGCGTTCTCGAAGCGCGCTTGTTCGGCCGCGGTGTCGACATCTTCGGGTGCGTGCGGTTCGTCGAGTTCGACGTCCTGGTCGTACCAGACGACGGTGCCGACGCCCGACAGTGGCGTCACGCCGGTCCCCGAGAGCGTGCGTTCACTCATCGTACTCAGATTCCGGTGTCGTGAGCACTTTTTCGAGCGCGTCCAGTGCCGCCTCGGCGTCGTCGCCGTCGGCGATCAATCTGACTTCCTCCCCGTGTTCGACGCCGAGGCTGGAGACGCCGAGCATGCTCCGGGCGTTTACTGGCTCTTCATCCTCGGTTGCGATCTGTAACTCGGCCTCGAACTGGTTTGCTGTCTCGACGAACTTCGAAGCCGGCCGGGCGTGGAGTCCAGCTTCGGGGACGATCGTGACTGTTCGCTCCATCATGTGAGAACCTTAGTCAGGACGCTCGATACTTCTTTCGGCGATTCCTGGCGCTTCGGAGTCGTCCGTCTCGCGGCTGGCCCTGGCTGTACGGCCCGGCCAGGTTCGTCGCTTTCGAGCGCTGGGCGAGCATGCCGATGGATCGCACGGATAGACCCGACCATTATCAACGTTGCAGCTGATTGTCTAGATGATGTACGAGACGATACTCGTTCCCGTCGACGGGAGCGACCCGTCCGTAGCCGCCGCCGAGGAGGCCATCGAGATCGCACGGCGTTTCGACGCACACCTGTCGCTAGTGACCGCGATCGAGGTTCCGGAACCCCCCGATTCCGAGGTCGTGACCGGGTCAGACCGTCGGTCGCTCGACGAGGAGACTGCCCGTGCGATCGAGTGGCTCGAAACCCACGCCGCCGACGCCGGCGTCGCCCACGAGACCCTCGTGGAGCGAGGGCTTCCCCACGACGTCATCTCCGCCGCCGTCGCCGACCTGCGTGCGGATCTGGTGGCGATGGGGACACACGGCCGAACTGGCGTCGAGCGCGTCCTGCTGGGGAGCGTGACCGAGCGGTTCCTCCGAACGTCGACCGTGCCCGTTCTGACGGCACATCAGCGCGACGAAGTCGGGCGCTTCGACGACGTGCTGGTCCCCACAGACGGGAGCAGCTGCGCCGAGCGGGCGGTCGACCACGCGCTGGCGATCGCGGACCGCTGTGACGCGACCCTCCACGCCCTCTCGGCCGTGGACGTGCAGGCGATGGCCTCGGGGCTGGACATGGGCGCGGGGCTGCCGGACGTGATCGAGACGCTGACCGACCAACGCGAGGACGCCGTCGCCGCCGTCCGCGATCGTGCAGCAACCCACGGTATCGACTGCGAGACGGCGGTCTTCGAGGGCGCACCGGTCCAGGCCATCAGCGAGTACGTCACGAAGCACGGGATCGACCTCGTGACGATGGGGACTCACGGCCACAGCGGCCTCGAACGACTGCTCCTGGGTAGCGTCGCCGAGCGGACCATCCGCACGAGCGAGGTCCCCGTGCTCGCGGTTCCGCCCGAGAGCGAGTGACGGACCGGCCCCGGCGGGCTAGCCCGACCGATTTTTACCCTCGACGGGCCAGCCTTTTGGCATGGCCGGGACCGACGCATCCGCAGGAGAGAGCCACGTCAGCGACGACAATCCGTACGTCTCCGAGCCGGAGACGGACTTTCGTCCGGTCGCGGACCTCTCGGAAGGCGAGGCCGAGCAGCAGGCCGACTATCTACGGGAGGCGATCCGATTTCACGACTATCGCTACTACGTCCGCAACGACCCAGTGATCGCCGACCGGACATACGACGCGCTGTTCGCCCGCCTCGAAGACCTCGAAGACGAATTCGACATCCAAACTGCGGACTCGCCGACCCGGCGCGTCGGTGGCGAGCCACTCGACGAACTCGGGACTGTCGAGCACGTCGTCCCGCTGCTGTCGATCGACTCCAGCGGCGAGGCCGATGACGTTCGCGCCTTCGCCGATCGCGTCGACCGAACCGTCGGCGACGCGGTCGAGTACGTCTGCGAGCCGAAGTTCGACGGTCTCTCCGTCGAGGTGATCTACGTCGACGGCGTCTACCAGCGCGCGGCGACCCGCGGTGACGGCCAGACCGGTGAGGACGTCACCGAGAACGTCCGGACCATCGGCTCGGTCCCGCAGCGACTCCGCGGAGACTATCCCGACTATCTCGCAGTCCGGGGCGAGGTATACATTCCCAGGCCCGCGTTCCACCAGTACAACCGCGAACGAGTCGAGCGCGGCGAAGACCCCTTCGCCAACCCCCGCAACGCCGCCGCTGGGACGCTCCGCCAACTCGATCCGAGCGTGACGGCAGAGCGGCCGCTTGACTGTTTCTTTTACGACGTGCTCGCCGCCGGCGCTAACGAGTCGGTGGTCGAGGACGCTACTGCCTCCAGCGGTGCGATCGACTTCGCGGGACTCGATACGCACTGGGACGAACACGAGACGCTGCCGGAGTGGGGACTGAAAGTCAACGACTCGTGCCGGCTCGTCGACTCGATCGAGGAAGCCATCGACTATCGCGACGACCTGCTCGACCAGCGCGACGACCTGGACTACGAGATCGACGGCGTCGTCCTCAAAGTCAACGACCGCGAGCAGTGTGGGACGCTCGGGACCACCTCGCGATACTACCGCTGGGCCTACGCCTACAAGTTCCCGCCCCGGACCGAGCAGACGACGATCTCGGACATCGTCGTCCAGGTCGGCCGCACGGGCCGTCTCACGCCTGTCGCGCTGCTCGATCCCGTCGACGTCGGCGGTGTCACCATCTCGCGAGCGAGTCTGCACAACCAGGCCGAGATCGAGTCGATGGGCGTCGACGTCGGCGACGAGGTCCGCGTCGAGCGCGCGGGCGACGTCATCCCGTACGTCGACGAGGTCGTCGAGTCCCACTCCGAGGACTACTTCCGACTCCCCGAGGAGTGTCCGGTCTGTGGCAGCCCGGTCGAGCGTGAGGGGCCGCTGCACTTCTGTATCGGCGGACTGAGCTGTCCAGCACAGCTGAAGCGGGCCGTCGAGCACTACGCCAGCGACGCCGGACTGGAGATCGAGGGTATCGGCGAACAGGCCGCCGACACCCTCGTCGAGGAAGGGCTCGTCGAGCACGGCGTCGCGGACCTGTACGATCTCACGGTCGAGGACCTCGCGAGTCTCGAGGGGTGGGGCGCGAAGAGCGCTCGCAAGGTGATCGACCAGCTCCACGCCTCGAAATCGCCCGAACTGGCCACGTTCCTCTCGGCGATCGGCATTCCCGAGGTGGGATCGACGATGGCTCGAACTCTCGCCCGGCATTTCGGGTCGCTCGACGCAGTGATGGACGCCTCCGAAGACGAGCTACAGGCGGTCGGGGACGTCGGCCCGATCGTCGCCGGCCACATCCACGAGTTCTTCGAGAGCGAGCGCAATCGAGAGGTGATCGAGCGGCTTCGCGAGCGCGGGGTCGAACCGCAGGCTGCCGAGGAGGAAGGCAGCGAGGAACTCGCCGACCTCACGGTCGTCGTCACGGGGAGTATCGATGGGTGGACGCGCGACGAGATTGAAGACCTGATCGAGCGCCACGGCGGGTCGCTCACGGGCAGCGTCTCCGGCAACACGGACTATCTGGTCGTCGGGTCGAACCCGGGGACGACCAAGCGCGAGGACGCCGACGACGAGGGCGTCCCACAGATTGATCCCGAGGCGTTTTTCGAGGTCCTCGAAGACCGCGGCGTGGACGTCGAGAGGTGAAGTACGTCGGCTGGGAGTGGCCGAAATCGGCGAGCGTCGGCGTCGCCCTCATCCCGGTGTCGTCGAGGCTGTCGACGAGGAACCGCTCCGTCTGATCGACAGCCTGCTGGACGTCCTACCGAACTGCCATCGTACCCGTCTACCGAGTTACGCCGTCGCCATCGCGTGGAGGTCTTCGAGCGCTTGCCGTGCTGCTTTCTCCTTGACTGCGCTGCGCTCTCCCTCGAAGTCGTATCGCTGAACCGTGGCCGACGGGTGATCTTCGCTGTCCGCGTGTGCCCGGGCGACGCCGACGAAGACGACTCCGACCGGATCTCCGCGGTCGTTGGTGGTCGGGCCGGCGATCCCGGTCGTCGAGAGTCCCCAGGTCGTGTCGGCCACCTCGAGAACGCCCCGGGCCATCTGCTCGGCGACGGTCTCGTTGACGGCTCCGATCTCTTCGAGCACGTGCTGCTGGACCGAGAGTTCCTCGTGTTTGGCCTCGTGGGTGTAGGCGACCAGCGATCGATCGAAAAAGTCACTCGACCCCGGGACTGCCGTCACGAGCGCCCCGACGAGTCCGCCGGTGAGCGACTCGGCGATCGCCAGCGTCTCGCCGGCCTCGGTGAGCGTCTGTGCGACCTGTCTCTGGACCGGGGGCTCGCCCTCGAACTGGTGCACTGTCAGCACCTCCACCGAGAGCAGACGCGGGCCGCCGGATCGGGCGGCTGTGCTGTCACTTCGCGCATCGTATCTTTGAGCGGGTCGCCCAGGACCGTAGCAATTGGGGTCGTCACGTCGTTCGGCCTGCGTCCTTCTGAAGGGGCGACCAACGATCCGCTGTTGGCCGCTCTCTTCGAACCGATACGAGCGTTGAACGAGATAATTAGGGTGCGCTCACTCCGAGACGGGGATACAGAGCACTGGTACGTCGCTCTGTCGGAGCGTACGCTCGGTCGTACTGCCAAGCAGGTGGCGTTTCAACCCTGAGCGCGCGTGGGTGTCCATGACGACCAGATCCGCACCGATCGCCTCGGCACACGCGACGATCTCGCTCGCCGGCCGACCGACGCGGGTCGCCCTGGACACCGGTACGTCCCGCTCTTCGGCGAGGTCTTCGAGCGTCGTGGCCGGGTGGTCGGTGTCTTCGAGGAAGGCCTCTTTGACCTCCTCGGCCGAGAGTTTCGTCGAGACTGGTGTCGCTCGCGGATCGGCGACGAACAGCCCGACGACTTCCCCGCCGTGAATCGCGGCGATGTCGACCGCTCGCCGCTCGGCGGCGTCGTCCTCGGCGCGGCGTTTCGTCGGCACCAGAATCGTCTCGAACATACCCGAGAGCAATATCCCGCAGGCCAATAAAACGCCGCCCACGACCGTCGTGAGTTTCGATTGACCAGAACGTATCAAATTTCCATCCCTCGAGATGTACGACCGGTGGCTCACGAGCGTCCAGGAGGTGACGGCCCGGACAGCCACCGACGGCGACGAAGCGCTCGACCGACTCGACGACTCCACCGTCGTCGCAATCCTCGATCGACGGATGCCCGAGACCAGCGGCGATGAAGTCGCTCGGGTGAGCGCGTCGACCTACCCAGACTGTCTCGTCGTGATCGCCAGTGCGCTCCAGCAGGACGACAACCTCGACGCGAACACGTACGACTATTACCTCACGAAACCAGTGAGCCGTGACGAACTCCTCGAAACGATCGACGCGATAGCGAGTACCTCGCTCCCGATCAGTCCGTGATCGAGAGCCTCGTCAGGTCGCTGTCGTTGGGGTGACCACGAGTTTTATAACATCTGCAACACAAGAATTCTACAATTTCCGGCATGGGAGTTGCTGAAATCGAAATCGATCGGAATCCGTCGATTCGCCGCGGTGGGCGTCCCAGTGAGACAGCTGTCGAACCGAGCGATCGGCCTGTTGGTGCTATCGACTCGACGCGCCACAATGACTAACGTACATGCGACAGCGACTGAGGTACTCGAACGGATCGACGACGCCTTCTTCGCGCTCGACGAACAGTGGCGGTTCACCTATCTCAACGAACAGGCCGAAGACCTGCTGAACGTCGACCGCCAACACGTCCTCGGCGAGAACGTCTGGGAAGCGTTCGAACCTGCCGCTGGGACGACCTTTCAGGAGGAATACGAGCGGGCGATGGAGACACAGGAACCGGTCTCCTTCGAGGAGTATTACGCGCCGCTTTCGATCTGGGTGGAGGTCACCGCCTACCCCTCGGAGACGGGGCTGTCGGTGTACTTCCGTGACGTAACCGACCGTGTCGAGCGCGAACGCGACCTCGAACAGTACGAACGGATCTTCGAGACGATGGACGACGGTGTCTACGCCGTCGACGAAGACGGGACGTTCACACTCGTCAACGACGCGTACACGGAGCTGCTCGGCTACGATCGCGGGCAACTCCTCGGCTCGCACGTCTCGACGGTCGTCGATACAGACACTGCACAACAGGCGGCCGAACTCGAAGCCGAACTGCGCGCGGGGACGCGCGAAACGGCTACCCTCGAAGCGACGATCGAGCGCAACGACGGCACCGAGATCGACGCCGAGGCGACGTTCTCGATGCTTCCGGATGGCGACCGGGTCGGCGTCGTCCGGGACATCTCAGAGCGCAAGCAGTTCGAGCGACGGCTGGTTGAGTTGCACGAGATCAGTCGGAACCTTGTTCGGGCCGAATCGAGCGAGGAGGTCGTCGACATCGCGACAGACGCCCTGCGAGAGGTATTGGACGCTCCAGCCTCGCTGTATTTCGGGTACGACGAAGCTCGTGACGTGCTCGGGCCGCCAGTAGTCGACGACCCGTCCGATATCCTCGACGTCGAGTTCTACGCGGTCACACCAGGCGAGGGCAGCGTCACCGGCCTGGTCTTCGAAACCCGAGAGGCCCGCTACTTCCCGGACGTCCGAGACGTGCCCCAGTACGAACAACCGTCCGAGCGATCCCCGGTCAAGTCGGCGGTGGCCGCTCCGGTCGGGGATGGGGGCGTCCTCGGGGCCGTCGCTGCCGACCGCGCGGCCTTCGACGACCAGATGCGACAGCTCGTCGAGGTCATCGCGACGAACGTCGCGGCCGCACTCGACCGCGTCGAAGACGAACAGCGACTCCGCAAGCGGATCGTCCAGCAGGAGGGTGTCACGGAGTTCGGCAAACTCGTGCTGACCAACCACGACATCGATCAGTTGATGGCCGACGCGGCTCGGCTCGTCGCCGAGACGCTCGACACCGACTACTGCAAGGTGCTCGACCTCGATGAGGCGGGCGAGCAACTGTTGCTGCGCCAGGGTGTCGGCTGGGACGAAGATGTGGTCGGCTCGGGGACCGTCTCGGCCATCGACGACGGTTCCCAGGCCGCGCATACGCTGGCGAGCGACGAACCGATCGTCGTCTCCGATCTCGACGCCGAGACGCGATTCAGCGGCCCGGATCTCCTGCGAGACCACGACGTGACCAGCGGCGTGTCGACGATCGTCGGCCCCGTCGACGATCCCTGGGGGATCCTCGGCGCGCACGACACTGACGAGAAGGTTTTCAGCGAATACGACGTCAACTTCGTTCAGTCGGTGGCGAACATCCTCGCGGCAGCTATCGAACGCCACCAGGACGAAGTCGAACTTCGCGACCGCCGCGACAGACTGGCCGCACTCAACGACATCAACTCGCTGGTCCACAGCCTCGCCGAGTCGATGTTCGGCCTCTCCTCGAAAGACGAGATTCAGCAGTTGGTCTGTGATCGGCTGGCAGCTTCGGACTCCTTCGAGTTCGCCTGGGTCGGCAGTGTTGACGGCGGTGACGTCGTCGTCGACGCAGAAGCCGGTGTCGAGGACTATCTCGACGATCTGGACCTCGCTATCGACGACTCCACAGGCGACCCAGGACCGACGGCCGTCGCCCACGAGACGGGCGACATGCAGGTCGTTCAGGACGTCACGACCGATCCGCGCTACGAACACTGGCGCGAGCACGCCGAGACCCACGGCTATCGCGCCTCGGCGTCGATCCCGATCGCCGACGGCGAGATACACGGGACGCTCAACGTCTACTCCGGTCGCGTCAGTGCCTTCGACGACGAGGAGCGCGACGCCCTCAGACGGTTGGGTTCGATTCTCGCGTACGCCCTCTCCTCCGTCGAGCGCGACCGCGAACTCCAGCGCGAGCGCAATCGGCTGGAGTTCATGAATCGGCTACTCAGGCACAACATGCTCAACAGCCTCAACGTCGTCAATGCGCGGCTGGACCTGCTCGACGGTCGAGTCGACTACGAGGTTCACGACGACCTGGCGGTCGCGACTGATCGCACCCAGGAGATGATCGACTTCGTCCAGACGGTGCGGAAGGTGACGAACGTGATCGGTCGGGGCGGTGAGCAGGAACTCGAACCGCGACCGCTCGACGACGTCCTCGAATCACGCGTCGTGGGTGCCCAGCGAACCTATTCCGACGCCGAGTATCATCTCGAATCACTTCCCTCGGTCGACGTCGCCGCCGACGAGCTGCTGGGTGAGCTGTTGGACAACATTCTGCTCAATGCCGTCCAGCACAATCCAGATCCGAATCCACAGATATGGATCGACGCGACCGTCGGCGACACCTGCGTCGAAGTGACGGTCGCAGACAACGGCCCCGGAATTCCGGACGATCAAAAAGCGGCGGCCTTCGACCGGAATTCCAGGGATTTCCACGACCCCGGATCCGGGTTCGGGCTCTACCTCGTGAGCGAAATCATGTCGTCATACGGCGGCGATATCACCGTCGAAGACAACGACCGCGGTGGCGCGACCTTCCGCCTGACGTTCGAGCGACCGGACTGACTGACCGACGGGGCCGTCAGGACGGCACGACGCTGATCTGCTTGCCACGGTCGACTGCCTGTTCGAGTTCCTCGGCGATCGCACTTCCACGGGAGACCTGGATTTCGCCGCCGCGTGAGACGGTCGCGGTAAAGAGGTACTCGCCGTCGGCCTGGACCTCGACGGTCTCTCCTGTGTAGTCGTGGGCCGGCACGATCACGTGCCGAGAGGTGATCTCGGGCGTCACGACGTCACCCTGCGCTGTCGTCGGGGCCGACTGCCCGCCGCCGCCGCTGGAGCCGGACTCGCCGCCGGGGCGCTCGTCGAACGTTCGGACGTCGATCTCGATGCCCAGGCGGTTCTCGATGTCCGAGATGCGGCCGCCGCCCTTGCCGATGACGTGGCTGATGTCGTGCTGTTCGACCCAGACGACCGCCCGATTGCTCCCCTGAAGTTCGACTTCGACGTGGCCGTCCGCGACCGACCGGATCTCGCGCTGGATCTCCTGGCGAGCGATCCGATCGACGCCGCTCTCGTCGCTGTCGCCCTCGGTCAGCGGAACCGTCACGACCTGACGGTTGAAGGTGTAGATCTCGTACTCCGGCCGGCCGGTCTCGAAGTCCTCGATCGTGATGACGGGCCGGGCGAGGTCCTCTTCCATCAGGCCCTCGGGGACCTTGACCTCGGTGTTGACGTCGTAGACTTTGGCGATCTCGCCGGCCTCGATATAGACGACGGTGTCGACGATCTGGGGGATCATCCCCAGTTCGACCCGACCCACGAGGCGCTGGAGGGCGTCGATGGCACGGGTCGCGTGGACGACGCCGATCATCCCGACGCCTGCGAGGCGCATGTCCGCGAACACCTCGAAGTCGTCGGTCTTTCGCACTTCGTCGTAGATGGTGTAGTCGGGCCGGACCATCAGCAGGGAGTCGGCGGTCTTCTCCATACTCCCGCCCAGCGCAGTGTACTGGGTGATGTCCGAACCGACCTGGAGGTCCCGCGGCTTCTCCATCGTCTTGACGGCGTAGTCGCTGTCGTTCAGGAACTCCGCGACGGCCTGGGCGAACGTCGATTTCCCCGCGCCGGGTGACCCCGAGATGAGGACGCCGCGCTGTCGTTCCGCGAGGCGATCCCGGAGTTCGTCGGCGTACTCGTAGTCGTCGAGATCGGTCTTGACGATCGGCCGAACCGCCGTGATTTCCAGCGCGTCCGAGAACGGGGGTCGGGCGATGGCGATGCGGTACTGGCGGAACTGAACGATGCTCATGCCGGGTTCGTCGATCTCGATGAACCCGTCCGGGCTGGCGCGTGCGCCCTCCTCGATCTCGTGGGCGTACTCTTTCAGTTCGGCCTCGTCGGCGGGTTCGTCGCGAATCGTCTGGTAGTGCATGTCGCCGATGTCCCCGCGCTTTGCCTTCGGGGCGACCCCCACTTTGAGGTGGAGGCTCATCGTCGACTCGTCGAAGAAGTTTTCGATTTCGAGACGTTCGACGTCTCTGCCGTGGGGTTCGAGGTAGACGACCTCCAGCCCCTTCGCGCGGGCGACCTCGCTCTGGACGACGTCGCTCGTGACGAGCGTGGCGTCGCGGTCCTGTGCGAGATCGCGGATGAGGGCGTCGATCTGGCCCTCGCCGGCCTCGCGCTTCTCGATAGCGTCGGGACGACGACCCACGTACTCGACGGCGACGTCTCCGGCGTCGTGGAGGTCGGCGAGTTTCTGGAGTTCTTCGAGCCCGTCCCACCCCTGCTGGCGGCCGTCGTTGGCCTGGGCTTCGAGTTCACCGACGACTGCCTCGGGGACGACGACAGTCGCGCCGGCGAACTCGCCGTCTGCGATCTGCTCGGACACGCGGCCGTCGATGACCACGCTCGTGTCCGGTACGATTTCCATGCTCGTTCGTCGGAGACGTGGCCTGATAAACGCCGTGATGGGGACCAGTGTGTCTCGCCGTGCAGTTCCTCCCCCCGGCAACGAGTCCCTACAAGAAGACGACGACCTGCTGGAGTCCCTCGACTGCCCGGAGGCCCACGGCCTGCTGGCCCTGGGCCTGGATCTCGGCCGGCAGGACGTAGACGATGAACGCGGCGACGGCGAGTTCGAAGGCCGTGACCGAGAGCATCATCGCGTCGGCCCACTTGCTGGAGACGTTCACACCGATCGGCAGGCCGAACTCCTCGTCCCACAGCGGGTAGAACAGTGCGATCCCGCGTTTCGAGCCGAACACGTCCAATACGTAGTGGGTGACGACGCCGATCCAGACGAACTGGAGGTTGTCGAAGTAGATCGGATAGGCGAGGACGACCCCGAGCACGAGCAGATTGTGCAGAGTCTTGCGGTGCTTGCCGAAGGCGGTGTCGACGTCCGGGAACAGTGCCCCGAGGACGATCGGCACCGACACCTCGGCGATCGTGCGGAAGGTCTCGACGTCACCGGACGGCTGGATGATGTACCCGATCCCGATACTCAATAGCACTGCGTTCAGCACGTGCCCGCGCTTGTTCATCTACGTCCACCGTTGGACTGCAAGCGCACAAACGTTTCCCCGATGTCTGACACCCGTCTTGCGATTCTGCGAACGTGTTTGCCCGGCGGCTTATGCGTGTGAAGACGCTAGGCTATACATGGCCCACGACAAAGCCCTCGATAGACGAACCCTACTCCGATCGACAGGCGGCGTGCTCGCAGGCGCGGCTCTCGCAGGGTGTGGCGGAGACGGCGGCGGCAACGGAAACGGCGGCGGTGACGGGAACACAGTCTCCGCGGTAAACTACGCGTTCGAACCCGACGAGATCACCATTGCCGTCGGTGAGACTGTCACCTGGGAGTTCGAGTCAGGTGGCCACAACGTCTGTGCCTATCCGGAGATGTTCCCTGACATAGTCTCGATTCCGGAGGGTGCCGACCCCTTCGGAACGATGTCTGCGGACGGCAGCGCGTACGAACCCGTCGACCCTGGTGAAGTCTTCGAGCACACCTTCGAGACGGCCGGCGAGTACACCTACGTCTGTGGTCCACACGTCAATCAGGACATGATCGGAACCGTGATCGTCGAGTGACAGGACAACGACTATACGCTCGCTCGTCGAACTTTGGTCCATGCCGAAGTTCACCTTCCTCGAAATCCACCTCGACGACGCCGACATCGACGGGACAGCCCAAGCGACCGCCGACGCCGTGACTGCGCTGCCGTTCAGTACCGTGACGACTGGCGAGCGCGACGAAGCCGACGAGTCGGACGTGGAAGCAGTCGAGATCGAAGACGAAGACGAGGAGACGACAATCTCGCTGGCTCCGCTGATCCTGATCCTCGGGCTGGTCGTGCTTGCGATCATCCTCAAGAAGCGACTCGGCAGCGAAAGCGAGGCCTAACCCAGTCGCCCGATAGTACCACTGGACGCCCCCTGGGGGAGAAACCCTATGTGCACCGCTGGCTTAGCGAGGTGCATGGGACTCTATCGCAGTATGCGCGCCGTGACCGGTGCTTCCGGCAGCGGCGCGATCGACTGGTCGGCAGTGGCCGAGGCGACGAAGGCCGCGACAGACCCCGGGTCGCTGGATATCGACGACGCCGAACGCGAGGGGTACGCCACGGACGTCCGGGACGCCCGCAATCGCGTCCGAGAGGTCTCGGGGATCGATTTCGATCTTCCCGAAACAGTGGAGATCATCAATCGCCACCACTGGACCGACAACAACGTCGAGACCTTCGAACGCGTGATGGCCCCCCTGGAGGATCACGTCGGGATGTTTCCGAGCGCCGCCCGCAAGATCAACTCCGGGACGATGACGGTCGCACTCTCCTTTCTCGCACGGAACGTCCTGGGGCAGTACGACCCGCTCCTGCTCGCGGAAGGCGTCGGTGCTGACGAGCACGCCCTCTACTTCGTTCACCCGAACATCCAGCGCGTCGCCGACACGCTCGACGCGGACAACGACCGCTTCCGGCGCTGGATCGCCTTCCACGAAGTGACCCACGCAGCGGAGTTCGGCGCGGCTCCGTGGCTGCCGGGCCACCTCGAAACCCGGATGGAGCAGGCCGTCGACCGCCTCGCCGACGGCGACGTCGACCGCGAGACGCTGGGGGAACTCGACACGACGATGACCGCCGTCGAGGGCTACGCCGAACTCCTGATGGACCGCGCGTTCGACGACGAGTACGAGGACCTCCGGGAGGAACTCGAAAAACGCCGCCAGGGCCGTGGCCCGGTTCAGAAACTCATTCGGAGAGTGCTCGGTCTGAGCATGAAACGCCGCCAGTACGAGCGCGGCAAGGACTTCTTCGATTCGGTCGCCGACGCCCGCGGGATCGAGTATGCTGGGAAAGTGTGGGAACAGCCCGAGAATCTGCCGAGTGACGACGAGATCGAGGAACCTGGGTTGTGGCTGCAACGGATGGACTGATCAGCGATAGACCAGAATCGTCGCCGTCTCGGATTCGAGCACGACGACCTCCTCGCCTGAGGCCGCGCGGTGTTCCTCGACGATATCGACGGCGTCGCCTGGGATCACAGCAATCTCACTGCCGATGTCGACCTCGACCTCGGCGTTGCGGTCGACCTGCGTCTTGACTTCTTCGGGGTCCATCGAATCGAGCGCGCCGACGACCTGCCCGGCCTTGTCGCGGAACTCCGGTCCGATGACCGAGTGGTCCGGGTCGACCTCGACCGGGACCAGTTCGACGTTCGGGACGCCCTCGCGGACGAGGACGGGGGCGTTGACGGCCTCGCTCAGGTCGTAGGTGTCGATGGCGCGTTCCTCGGGCGCGTCGTCGGGATAGACCTCGACCTTGTCGAGTTCCGTGTTGAGTGCCATTCCTTCGTCGGACTTCCAGCCCCGGATCGTCGAGGCGACGTCGACGATGATCTCGCCGGCCTGCTCGACGGCGGCCATGTCCTCGACTTCTTCGGGATGGAGGTCGATCTCGGGCCACTCGGCGGCGTGGACGCTGCCCTCGGTGCTCGGCAGGGCGTCGTAGGCCTCTTCGGCGATGAAGGGTGCGAACGGCCCGAGCATCTTCAGCGAGGCAGTTAGGGTAATGAAGAGGCCCTGTCGGGCGGCGTCGCGCTCGCCCGGTCGCCCCTCGTAGAGGCGGCCCTTGATGAGTTCGAGGTAGTCGTCGGCCAGGTCGTGCCAGACGAACTCCCGAAGCTCGCGCAGGGCGGCGTCGAAGCGGTAGTCGTCCATGTACTCGTCGACGTTTTCGGCGGTCTCGGCACACCGCGAGAGGATCCAGCGGTCGATGTCGCGATAGGCGGGGTTGTCCAGCGGCTCGCGGTCTTCGTCGAGGTGGCCCGAAGCGAACTTCGTGATGTTCCAGACCTTCGTGTTGAACCGCGACGCGGAGGTAACCTCCTTCCACTGGAACTGGACGTCCTCGCCGCGTTTTCCAGCCAGCGCCATCGCCTGGCGGAACGCGTCGGCCGAGTGCTCCTCGACGACTTCCTCGGGCTGGACGAAGTTGCCCTTGGACTTGGACATCTTGTTGCCGTCGTCGCCGAACACCATCCCGTTGATGAGGATCTCCTCCCAGGGGATCTCGTCTTCCAGTGCCGCCGTTCGGAGGAGGGTGTAGAACGCCCACGTCCGGATGATGTCGTGGCCCTGCGGTCGCAGCGTCGTCGGGTAAAACTCCGAATCGGGCCAGTCACGGACGAACAGCGGCGTGATAGAGGAGTCCATCCACGTATCCATCACGTCGGTTTCGCCGCGCCATTCGGTCGACCCGCACTCGGGACAACCGCCGACTGCAGGATCTTCGTCGGTCGGGTCGAGCGGCAGTTCGTCGGCGTCGGCGACGTGGACGTGGCCACAATCCTCGCAGAACCAGGCCGGGATCGGCGTCGCGAACACGCGCTGGCGGGAGATCACCCAGTCCCACTCCATGCCCTCGGTCCAGTCCTCCAGCCGATCGTACATGTGCTCGGGGATCCACTCGACCTCCTGGGCACGGTCGAGAATCTCCTCGCCGTCGACCTCGACGAACCACTGTTCCTTGCTCAGGATCTCGATCGGGGTATCACAGCGCCAGCACTGCCCGACGTTCTGGGTGGTGGGTTCGGTGTCGTTGAGGTAGCCCGCGTCGTCGAGGTCCTCGGCGATGGTTTCCTTGGCCTCCTCGATCGAGAGCCCCTCGTACTCGCCGGCTTCCTCGTTGAGATGGCCGTCCTCGGTGATGACTGCTCGGAGGTCCAGGTCGTGTTCGGCCCACCAGTTCACGTCCTGTTTGTCCCCGAATGTACAGATCATCACCGCGCCGGTCCCGAACTCGGCGTCGGCTTCCTCGTCTGCGATGAGTTCGACCTCCTGGCCGAAGATCGGGACTTCGAAGGTGTCGCCGATCCGGTCCTCGTAGCGCTCGTCGTCGGGCGAGACGGCCATCGAGACACACGCTGCCAGCAGTTCGGGTCGCGTGGTGGCGATCTCGATGTCGTCGTTCTCTACTCCTTCGAAGGTGACGTAGTAGAGCGTTCCCTCGACGCCCTCCTCGGTCTCGACCTCGGCGTCGGCGATGGCGGTCTCACAGCGCGGACACCAGTTGACCGGGTGCTCGTCCCGGTAGACCAGATCGTCGTCGGCCATCTCGACGAACGACTCCTGAGTGGTGCCCCAGTACTCGGGATCCATCGTCTTGTACTCGTGATCCCAGTCCTGGGAGAACCCCAGTGTGTGCATCGTCTCTTTCATCGCGTCGATCTGGTCCTCGGTGTGCTCGATGCACATCTGGCGGAACTCGTCGCGGGGGACGTCCGTCCGGTGGATACCCTCGTTCTCCTCGACCTTGACCTCGGTCGGGAGCCCGTGGCAGTCCCACCCCTGGGGGAACAGGACTTCCTGGCCCTGCAAGCGGCGATAGCGCGCCGAGAAATCCATGTAACACCAGCCCAGCGCGTTGCCGATGTGGAGGTTCCCCGTCGGATAGGGGGGCGGCGTGTCGATCACGTAGTCAGTATCGGGGTCGGCCGCCTCCGCGTCGTAGTGATAGACGTCCATCTCCTGCCACTGCTGGCGCCAGTACTCCTCTCGCTCGTCCGGGTCGTAATTGTCTGGAAGGTCAGTCATATGTCGAGTAGCGTAGTGGCTGGTCGTCGGATCGACGGCAAAAACACTCCCGCGTCGCTATCGTACTACCGACGACATCAGAGCCATATCTGAGTGATTGCCACGTTCTGTGTATAAACTTTCGCTTCCGTGTCGGTGTCTCACGTAGGGTCGGATCTGTTCGCCGCATCGAGATCCGTCCCTTCGGTCGGGGTCTCGCGACACATTCCGCGCGCTTTTGCGCTCGCGGTGCCGAAGGCCAGTTATGAACGTTCTCGGAGACCTCGTCGACCCCGACCGCGGCGGCGACTCGGTGTGGATCCACCGCCCCGGCTCTCGAAGCCGCTCCTGGAGCGGCCGCCAGTTCTGTATCGACGCCTGGAAAGCCGGGAATCTGTTGCGCCATTACGGCGTCCACGAGGGCGCGACCGTCTCGCTAGCCGACGGCACAGGCGAAAACGAGACGACACCCTCACCGCAAGCGCTCGTCGCCCTGTTCGGCGCGTGGGTCCTCGGGGCGAGCGTCCGGGTCGACCCTCCCGAGAGCCCGCCCGGGCGCGCGTTCGTGGCTCCGTCGGACGACATCGACCAGTACCAACTTCGCCCCGAGACCACGGCGCTGGGCTACGGGACCGCCCCCGAAGACTCCACTGTCGTCCACTTCGAGGAGCAACGCTGGAGCGAGAACCCGGTCCAGTTCCCCGCGACGGTCGAGACCGACGCTACGGCCCTGGATACCGACGCCGGCTCGTTCTCCCACGCGGACCTCCTCGCGGCCGGCCAGCAGGCCGTCGACAAATACGATCTCGATTCCGTCGAACGGGTCGCGCTGTCGGCCTCGCTGGACGATCCCGGTGCGGTCGTCGCTGGCGTGATCGCGCCGCTTCTCTCGGGAACGGCGATCACGCTCGGGGGCGAGGCGTCGCTGGTCGTCGCGAATCGCGAGGGAGAAGCCGTCGTCCGGCCAGACACGGTTCGTCTCTAGTCTTTCGGGCGCACGTAATCCGCCAGCGTGACGATCGTCCCCAGAACCCAGCCGACGGGGACGGCGATGCCGAACCACATCGCGGCGTAGGCCGGGCCCTGCAACTGGTAGTTGTCCCGGAGGTACTCGTTGAGATCACCGATCGTGAGCACGTTGTCCAGCAGCCAGATCGCCAGCGACTCGCTCTGAGGGAAGACCTGATTGGCGACCGCTTCCGAATAGAGGCCGGCGACCACGGGTGGCAGGAAGATCGCCGTGACTGCCAGCGGATAGGAGATCAGGACCGTTGTGAGACGGCCGCCGACGCGGCTGGTGACCAGCGCGAGCGCCGCCGAGACGGTCGCGACGACGCCCGCGGCGACGACCGCGATCACGCCTGTCGTACTCATCTCCGTTCCGAACTGCGCCACCAGCGAGAGCGCGCCCCAGACGACGACCGAGAGGACGACGACGCCGGCGACGCCGATCCGCGTCGCAGCGCTGTCCATCCGTCGCGTCTGAAAGCGCAAAATGTACCCAAAGAGGACGATCGGGTAGAGGATCGCGATCAGGGGCACGCCCAGCGCTGCCCACAGACGGTAGGCGAGCAGACTCCCGGTCGTATCGGGTCGCCACTTCCCGAGGACCGTCTGCTCGGCGTTCAACTGCCGCGGGTAGATCAGTTCCATCCAGGTCTCGTGGAGCCGCTTGAGGTCGATCCGGATCGCACCGACCAGGCCCGTCGAAGTCGCGGCCGACATACCTGACGATTCGACTGCCCGGCGGTTAATAGTTGTAGGTTCTGGCCCCACCCCCGCGGAGCCGCCGAAAAAGGTGAACCTTACCAGGCGTCCGGCGCGAAGCCGGGTTCGACCTTCCGGTCCGTCCGGTCGATGCCGGCGATCTTTTCGTGGTCTTCCTCGTCGAGTTCCAGCGTCAGACTCTCCCAGTTGTCCCGGATGTGGGCCTCGCTCGTGGCTTTGGGGATTGCCGTGATGTCGTTCTCGCGGAGCCACGCGAGACTGACTTGCGGCTCGCTGACACCATGTTTCTCTGCGATCTCGGTCAACTCGGGCACGTCGAAGACGTCACCGCGTGCCAGCGGCGAGTACGCGACCAGTTCGAGATCCGTGTCGGCGGCGAACGTCCGGAGTTCGGTCTGCTGGAGCAGCGGGTGGATCTCGACCTGATTGGCGAAGATCGGCGCGTCGAGGTGCTCGCGGGCCTCCTCGACGTGATGGGGTTCGAAGTTCGAGACGCCGACGTTGCGGATCGTCCCCTCGTCGTAGAGTTCGTCGAACGCCGCCAGCGTGTCTTCGGGGTCGTACGCGCGGGCCGGCCAGTGGATATACAGCAGGTCGAGATAGTCGGTGCCGAGGCGGTCGAGACTCTCCTGTGCGGTCTCGAGAACGCCCTCGTAGTCGAGATTCGAGATCCAGATCTTGGTCGCGAGGAAGATCTCCTCGCGGTCGACGTCCGCGGCGGCGAGCCCGTCGCCGACGGCGTCCTCGTTGCCGTAGATCTGGGCGGTGTCGACGTGTCGATAGCCCATCTCCAGGGCCGTGCGGACGCTGTCGGCACACTGGTCGGGGTTCTCGTTCTCCCAGGTGCCGAGGCCGAGCATCGGCATGTCCTGGGCGCGCGGCACGCTCTCGGGGGTGAGTTGATCGGTTGCCATCACTTCCACTGACGTACGCGACGACCTAAGGGGTTCTGAAGCGTGGGTGTTGGTGACGAAGTACGAGTCGACGGCCTATTCTGATAGCCGCTACTGGAAGACGTAGACCTCCCCGGAACCGCCTCGTTCTGGAGGACTGCCATTCGGAGCGCCGACAAGCGTCGTTGTCCCGTCGCCCGAGACTGCGACTGACCAGCCAAAGATCGTTTGCGTGTCGCTATCCTGTGGGGTGACCGTCGCCTGTTGCCTCCACTCTCGTTCGGACTGTTCGAACAGGAACGCCGAGCCGCTCGTTTCGCCAGGCGATCCGTCGGGGGCTCCGAGGGCTATCGTCCCCCCGTCGTCAGAGACTGTGAGCGATCCGATCGATCCATTGCCGTCGGCTTCAGGAGCGAATGTAGCGGTCTGGTTCCACTCCTCGTCGGACTGCTCGAATACGGACACGAACCCCGCAATACCCTCCCTCGAATCGCCTACGTGATCGGCTCCAACAATGACAGTCCGCCCGTCACTCGATATCGCGACTGCACTGCCGTGCCGGCCGACGCTATTCTCGTCGGCGACTAATTTCGTCTGTTGACTCCACTCTCTGTCTATCTTTCCAAACACGTATGCTGCTCCCGTCCCCGTCACGTCTGGACTCTCAACACCCGGTGCCCCGATAACGATCGTCGATCCATCCTCTGAGATAGAGAGTCCAGTACCGAACCGGTCCTGATCGTCGCCGTCGTCGGCGGTTAGGGTAGCTCGTCGGTTCCACGACTCGTTGGACTGTTCGAATACGTAAGCAACCCCAGCGTCGGCGTTTCTCCCTGGGTCTGCAATGAGGAGTGTCGAACTGTCACCCGAGATCGCGGTCGAGATGCCGAAGAGGTCCTCGCTGTCAGCTTCGGCAGTCAGTTTCGCTTGCCGGTCCCATCTGCCATCGGAACGCTCGAAGACGTACGCCGAACCATTCCGTTCGGTCGGCGTTTCGTCGGCCCCACCGATCGAAGGAGCCCCGACCACGACGGTCCTGCCGTCGTCCGAGATGGCGAGCGACTCAGCCACATTGCTGCCTCTCTCAGCGTCCGCAGGAATGAGGCGCTGCTGGGAACGCCAATCATCACCGGAGCGCTCGAACACGTATGCCGCTCCGGTATCGTATTCTCGCCTCGAATCCGACACGACGATCGTCGAGCTATCGCTCGACAGCGCAACTGACTCTCCGAAATCCTGTGTCCCGGATTCAGCTCCCGGGGTGAGTGTTGTGATCTGTTGGGGCGGATTGGGTGACTCGTCTTCTCCAACGTCATCACCGCCGCATCCTGCCAGCCAACCCACGCTGGATGCTCCCACAAGAGTGAGAAACCGTCGTCTGTTTTCGTTCATGAATCTGTATTGGAGTATTACGACAAAGTGTGTTCTCCCCAATAATAGTTCGAGTATCTCCGAGGTGGATCTGGTTTGTTTCTGTTCCAAAGGGCAAGCGTCTTTATGCGACCCGCCGGACACCTTCCAAAGCGAGCGACGTCTCGCCAGGCACAACGATGACAGGACCACTCCGCGCCGCGGCCGGCTGGCTCGCCGATCGGTCGGCGTTCCCGACTTCGGTTCGCGCCGTCTTCGGCTACTACGGCCACTCGGGCGCGTTCGACCTCGAAAGTCTCCGACTGAAGTCGACGGTCGACGATCGCACCGAAGCGATGGTCGAGGACGTCTTCACGATGATCGAGTCCGCTCTCGCCGAGGAGTTCGGCGTCGAGTCGGTCACCTTCGAGTACGACACGAAGCTCATCCTGCCCGCCCAGCTGACGCTGGGCCATCTCTATCGTGAGGCCCGGCTCCGGGCCAACAACGACGATCCAGTCGCGTATAGCACCTGGGCAGGTCGGGTCGCCAACCGCGTCGAGAGCGACGACTACCGCGATCCCGACGACCCCACGGCGTGGGAGGGGAGTCCGAAGAATCCCCAGGCGCTGGTCGACCGCGCGGAGTTTCTGACACGGGTCGTCATCGAGGCGCTGCTGGACGGCGACATGCGCGACGCCGTCAACGACGAGGAGTACGACGACTTCGAGGTGTCGATCCACATCGAACCCGACGAGTACGAGACGGTCGCGCGCGTCGCCCAGCAAACTCTCGAAGCGAACCTGACGGAGACGCTTGCGGCACTGCCCGCGGAGGTCGAGGAGATCTACGACTGGGCGGTCGACGTCTCGGAGGCCCACCAGGATCGTGATCCGCGATTCCGCGAACTCTACGAGCGCGCCCGCGACGGTGAGGAAGACGCCGTCGGGGCCATCCGCGCGGAGTATCGCGAGGCCGCCTTCGACGTGGAGACGGACGTCTTCACTGAGGCGGAACTCGAACTGCCGTATCTCAAGACCCAGTACGCTCGGGTGGGTGTCATCTACGACGCGATGATCGAGATGTACCGTCACACTGGACTCCCGGTCGACCAGGCGTTCAAGCGCTCGATCGTGCTGGCGATCATCGGCGCACAGATCTGGCTCGATGACGTGGACGACTACGGTGTGGATCTCGAAGACGGCCAACTCACGCCGGTCACCGCTGAGTACGTACTGGCCGACACCGACCGCGAAGCAGCACGCCGCGTCAGGGAGATCACCGAGCGATACCTCGACCTCGCGCGCGAGAACGCCACCGACAGCGAGTCGCCGCTGACCGGGATCGCCACCGAGTACATCTATCACTCCGGGGATCCCCACGTCCTCCCAGGGGCTTGAAGCCCGGGTCTGACGCGGGAAACGGAGCAATATCTGCCACGCTTTTATACTACGGGGACCCACCGTGTCGGTAATGACGAGTCTCCCAGCTATCGCCCGGCGTGTCGAGGACGTCACAGCCACGGCGAGTATCGCCGCTCGGACGCTACTCTCGCTGGATACCAACCCGGTCCCGGGCGACTGGACACACATCACCAAGATCGACCCGGAAGACGAGAAACAGCTCCCGCTGCTCTACCCGCTCTACCTCCAGCACACGAGCGCCGTCGAGGTCGGCGGCTCCCGAGACGTTACCGACCAGAATACCGAAGAGACGCTCGACCTGGTCGCCGACCGTCCGGTGCCGGCCTTCCAGGAACCCAGCGGCCCCACACAGGTGACAGACGAGACGCGCTCGAAAGCGGAATTCCTGGCCATTCCCGAGGTGCTCAACGGCGACGTCGACGCACTCATCGGCCAGCTCGGTGCCGGGATCGAACATATTCAGGACGACCTCGCGCCGGAGATGATCGCGGAAAAACTGCCGATCTCGCCGGGTGGCGCGATCGAAGACCGACTGTCACAGTTCGCCTCCGCGTGGATGCTTCGAGAAGCCGTCTTCGAGGCCTACATCATCATGAATCTCGACAGCGCGGCTGCCCGCGAGAGCAACGTCACCGAGGACGACCTCCTCGATCCGGGGACGGCCAAACAGCGCGCGCTGGCGGCCGAACAGCACCTCGAAAGCGAACTCGTCTACCTCGAATACTCCGGGACTTTCGGCGGCGAGGAAGCCGAGGATATCCTCGAGGCCGTCAGCGACGGTCTCACGTGGTCGCGACTGTGGTACGGCGGTGGCCTCGACAACCGTGAGAACGCTCAGCGCGTACTCGACGCCGGCGCGGACGCCGTCGTCGTCGGCAACGTGTTCCACGAGATCGCCGACGAAGAAGTCGACGTCTGTGAACAGGTCGTTGCCGACCTCGATCCCGACGCCTCGCGCGACGACGTCGATGCGTGGATCGACTCGAACGTCGATCTCGACGCAGCGAGTGCGACGAAGTATCTCTCGACGATCGTCGACGTCTCGAACCCCGAGGGCCGGGCCCGCGAGTATCTCGAGACGACGATCCTGACGTGGCTGGCCGTGCAGTCCGTCCTCGAGGAACTCGACACCGACGAGCCCAGTTCGGCCACGGAGATACGGACGGCGTTCCGCGAGGCGGACCTCCCGGGAACCACGGCGGTCGACGCGGTCCTCGACGCGGAGGGATACCTGTTAGACGTGCTCGTCGACCTCGCTGGGCCGCGCTACGACGTCGAGACCGACGGCCTGCCGGTCAAACACGTCAGTCTCGAACTATAGTCGTTCGCTGTCGTCGACGGTCTCTTCTTCGACTGTCTCCTCGGAGCGTTCCATCTCCTCGTGCGGGTCGAAGGTGACGATGCCGAGGCCGCTGGTGTACTCGTAGCACTTCCATTCGGGATACGTGAGGACGCCGTTCATCTTCCGGACGCGCAGTTGCTTGAGGAGCGCGCCTTCGACCAGTTCCTCGTTGAGCCGCATCTCGACGATGCCGTCGACCATGTAATCGAGGTCGTGGGGGAAGCGCTCCTCGTCGGTCGTGATGGTCGCGCTCGCGAAGACGGGGACGAACCGACCCTTGCAGACGTCGGCCCGGACGTCCTTGACGAAGTTGTACGACTGGACTGGCTGGACGAGCGCCCCCAACTCTGTGAGCGAGTCGATGACGACGATTCCCTGCTCTTGCATGCCCAGGTCGTCCATCGCGTTGTCGATCCGGCTCTGGAGTTCGCGGATCTCCGTTGGATCTCTGACCGTCGTCGTCGCCTCGGCGGCGACCGCCCGGAGGTGGCTGTTCCAGGCGTTCATCCGGCCGACCATCCGCTCGTGGTCCTCGACGCGGTAGGTGAAGCCGTCGACGATGCGCAAGCGGTCGCGTTCAAGATACGGCAGGATGTTCCACTCCAGGGAGACGAACGACTGCAACAGCGAGACGGGTGGTTCGAGTAGCGAGACGACTACGACTGGCTCGCCGCGCTGGAGCGCGCGCCAGACCAGTTCGGCCCGGACCGCTTCCGTCCTCGTGCCCGCCAGATCGCTCAGCATGACGAAGGAGTTACGCGGGATTCCCTCCGGGAGGCTGGCCTGCAGTGCGTCGACGCCAGGGTCGAAGCGTCGATGGCCGTGATACTGTGTGAACACTCGCTCACTGTCTTCGAGGGCCTCCCGGCACGCTTGCGAACAGAATTCGTAGGTGTAGCCGTCGTGTCCGACCGCGATCGGGTCGTGTGGGATCGGTAGTCGACAGTAGTCACAGCGATGGATCCCCCGCTGATCGCCGCTGTTGGGTGTCGGGGGGTCTGTCTCGTTTGCGTCCCCGTTGCTTGCCATGTGCTATCACAGAACGCCCGCTGTCAAAATGATACGGGCCTCCGAGACGAACCTAGAAGACGATCATTCCGACAGTCTTGAGCTCTGAGCCAGCGTATCGGAGCATCCCGCTGGTGACGATCCCGAGCGCGAGGCTGATCGACCACACGGCCACGGCGATCCGCCCGACTCGAGCGTGGGCCGTCTCGGCCAGTTCGGCCGGGGTGTGCGTCAACCCGAGCAGGACGGCGTAGACGACGACCGGGACCGCGAGCGCCGAGCAGACGAGGTGGATCGCCAGGATCACGAGATAGGCGGTCTTGAAGGCTCCCGTGGCCTGGATGTAGAGCTCGCCGCCGCCGCCGACCTTCCAGAGGTAGAGCACGAGAAACCCAAATTCTAGAACGACCGCCGTGACCATCGCTGTTCTATGGCGATCGATCTGGCGTTGTTTGATGAAGTAGACGCCCGCGAGCAGCGTCGTCAGCGTCGCCGCGTTGATGACGACGATGACCGACGAGAGCATTCTGACTGTTGATTCGGGGATCGTCGGGAAGATCGGGACGAACTGTTCGAAGGCATTCATCACTAGCGCGTAGCCGACGACCGTAATCACGGCCGCGACGGCCCGCGGACGGGCCTTCACGCCCTCTTTGAGGTCTGTGGCGACAGCCATCGACCGACGCTCGGGGCCGCACCGATTTTTACCTTGGCATCCGCGGTCGACCTTCGGATCGATCACTCGCCCTGTTCGAGTCGGGCCTGCCCGGCGTCGATGGCTCGCTCGATCGCTGGCGACCCTCGGAGTGTCTCGAACGGCTTCGGGGGATCGGGGTCGGACGGTCGCTCGCCGAGAGTCCTGGCCCACCACTGGACGTCGTGCCACGCGTCGCGTTTGTGGCCGACGCCGGGGAACGTCCCGACCGCCTCGAAGCCGAGGCGCTCGTGCAGGGCGACGCTCGCCTCGTTCGGGAGCGTGATCGCGACGTAGGCGTTGAAAAATCCCTGTTCAGCAAGGATATCGAGCAGCGCAGTGTACAGCGCCGTTCCGATCCCGTTACCCTGGGCGGCAGAATCGACGTAGATCGACAGCTCGACCGACCACTGGAAGGCCGTCTTCGAGCGCAACTGGCTCGCTGCGGCGTAGCCCACTAACTCGCCGTCACCGCTCTCACAGACCAGCCACGGGTACGTCTCCACACCGGCCGCGATCTGCTCGGCCATCGCCGCCACCGACGGCGGCTCGACTTCGAAGGTGATCGCCGTCGACTCGACGTAGGGAGCGTAGATTTCGCGGATCGCAGCCGCGTCGTCGGTCGTAGCGATTCGAATTTTCATGTCGCCGGGTTCGCTTGCGCACGTTTCTATGTATCGTCTCGGGAGGATTCCCGTAGTCATCTCGGAGCCGTCCCAAAAAGTGTAAGCGATCGGACTGAGCACGGCAGCCATGGAGCAGATCGACGAGATTCACATCGCGCCGCTGGGATACGAGCGCGACCGTATCGTCGAACCGATTCGCAAACACAACGCGGACGTCGTCTACCTCCTCGAAGACACGATCCACGGTGGCCGGACGTGCTACCACGAGGAGATGATCGAAACCCTCCGAGACGACGGCGTCGACGTCCACGTCGAGACGGCGGATCTGCAGGATCTCTACGACGTGATGGGCGTGGTCACGACGATCACCGCCGACCACGCGGGCGACATCGTCCGTGTGAACGTCTCCAGTGGCCCGAAACTGGCCGACATCGGCTCTGCCATCGCCTGTATGGCGACCGACGCGACGCCCTATTACGTCCAGCCGGAAGAACAGGTCCACGCCCTCGACGAGGAACCGCTCACCCGGGGGATGGTCGACGACGAGAAATTACCGTCCTACCCGATCGAGGCGATCTCGCGCGATCAGGTCGCAATCCTGAACTTCCTCGACGAGACCAACACCCAGGCCTACACCGCAAAGAAGAAAGACCTCATCGAATTCGCCGAGGAGGCAGAACTCACGTTCCTGACCGAAGCCAATCCCGCCAACGACAAGGCCAAGTTCGCGCTCCTGAACGCCAACGTCATCGATCCCCTGCAGGACGACGGTTACATCGGGGTCAACGCCGTCGGGCGGCAGAAACAGATCGAACTGACCGACACAGGCGAGAACGTCCTCCACGCGTTCAGACACAAGTTGTAGGTTGTATCGATAGCTGCGATTGTTTTGATAGTATTGATAGTATCTGAGTAGTATCTACCAATTACCCCTGTCTACACCTACATGCGGCAGGGGGGTGACACCCTGCGTGTGGAACGAGCCGCCGCCCGTGCCCCGCGGCGCTTCGCCCGGCCGTGCCTCTGACATCGCGGTCACCACGCGCTGACGCCTGCCGCGCCTTCCCTCTGTGTCCTTTTCGGTGTGATCGTTCGACAGTGACTTCTCGATCCGTCGCCCAGACGTTCTCGTGACAGGAGGCGCTCTCGGAGCACTCGGAAACGCCGCCATCACGATCGCCGTCGCTCCCGGGATTCTGAGCCACGAGTACGCGCACGTTCTGGCGTGTCGACTGACTGGCGTCGAGATTCGCCAGCGACCCTCGCTCGCGCTGTTAGAGTCGGCGGCCACCATCGAACACGACCCAGTCGAGACGTTCGGCCAGGATTTCGCGATCGCCGTCGCGCCGCTGGTCGTCAATTCCCTGCTCGCACTCGCGGCGTTCTTCTTCGCGACGCGACTCGATCCGCCCGTCGCGTTCGTGCCGCTCTGGCTTGGCCTCACGTTCGGGCTGACAGCGCTCCCGAGTCACGACGACACGGCGTCGCTGGTGGCCGGCGCTCGGACGCTCTCACCGGGGCTTCGGCCGGTCGGCTACGCGATCGCTGTTCCCGTGCGTGCCGTCTCGTACTCGGTGTTTCTCGCGGGGATCGTCGCACTCTTCTGGACCGGAGCGCTCCTGGCGCTCGTTCGGCCGGCGTGATCAGGTTCCGAAGCGCTCGCGGACGGGCGGTGCGGGCTCGCGGGACGGTGTTCGGGAGGCTCGTCGGGGTCAGACATCCCTGATGAACATGTCGAGGTGTTCGTTGACCTGCAGGAACTCCTCGATGCAGAACAGATGTGGCGCGTCGTGCAGCGTCAGATACCGACTGTTCGGTAGCGACTCGGCCAGTAGCTCCCCGTTCTCCGGTGGGACGACCTTGTCGCCGGTCCCGTGGATGACCAGCGCCGGCAGCGTGATCTCGTCGAGCCGGTCGCTTATGTCGAAGGCCTCGACGGCGGCGCCCTGCCACTGGCGGGCCTGCTCGGAGGCGTCCGATTCGAGTCGCCAGTCGACGATCTCTTCGAAGACGTCGTCGTACTGCTCGGGAAACGTTTCCGAGAGTGCCGGCTCCATCTTGTACTTGATCGCCTCGCGCTCACCCAGATTCTCGGGGACGTCGTACATTCGCGAGCGAGTCTCTTCGGGCGTCGGGGCGGCGTCGGGACCGCCGGGACTCGTACAGAACAGGCCCAGAGACGCGGCGCGGTCGTATTCGAGAGCGTACTGCATGGCGATCATCCCGCCCATGCTCGCGCCGACGACGTGGGCGCGCTCGACGCCAGCGTCCGCGAGGACGGCTTCGAGGTCGCCGGCCATCTCGCCGATGGTGTATGGACCGTCAGGTTCGGCCGAATCGCCGGTCCCGCGGTTGTCGAACAGCAGGAGGTCGTAGTGATCCTGCAGCTGTGCGCGTTGCCAGCGCCACATCCAGCGCCCGTAGCCCAGGCCCTCGACGAAGACGATCGTCTCTGCGTCGTCGAGTCCGTCGCGTTCGTAGGCGATGGCGACGCCGTCGTTGTTTGCGGTGGGCATACCTCGACCAACGGTGGCCGACCATTTCACAGTAGGTGTTGTACCGACGGGCCTGTAGGGGCCCACGTGTCGGACAGTCGTCCCGGAAGAAACGTCGGGAATCCCCGATCAGGCGTCTAGACCGAGGTCTTCAGCACGCCCGTCGATCCACCCCTGCAGTTCTTCGATCGCTTCCTCGCCGTTCTCCTCGTCTTTGAACAGGTGCCTGAACCGGCCCTGCGGTTCGAGCCACTCCTCGATCGGCTCGCGGTCGCGGATCTTGTTGACGCTCGTTATCTCGCCGTCTTCCATCTCGAAGACGGGGAACAGACCGGTCTCGACGGCCTTCTCGGCGAGGTCGATGGTCTTCGCAGAGTCGAAGCCCCAGCCGACCGGACAGGGCGCGTAGACGTGGATGAACTTTGGCCCGTCGATCTCCAGGGCCTTCTCGACTTTCTGCTTGAAGTCACGCGGGTTGGATATCGTCGCCGTCGCGACGTAGGGGACGCCGTGATCGGCGGCGATCGAGGCCATGTCCTTCTTGTTGGTGTCGTTGCCGATACTCTCTTTCCCGGCCGGGGAGGTGGTCGTCTCGGCACCGAACGGCGTCTGGCTGGAGCGCTGGACGCCGGTGTTCATGTACGCCTCGTTGTCGTACATGATGTAGAGGACGTCGTGGCCGCGCTCCATCATGCCCGACAGCGCCCGAAAGCCGATGTCGGCGGTCGCGCCGTCGCCGCCGATGGCGATGATGTTGAGGTCGTCGCTGTCCTGGACGTCGAGGTGATCGGGATCGCGCCGGTCGAAGGACTTGTACGCGGCTTCGATGCCCGCCGCGACGCTCGCGGCGTTCTCGAAGATGTTGTGGATGTAGCTGGTCCCCCAGGCGCTCTCGGGATACGGCGTCGAGACGACCTCCATACAGCCGGTGGCGTTGGTGACGATGGTGTTCTCGCCGGCAGCTTCAGTAATATATTTCATCGCCAGCGCGGGGCCACAGCCGGCACACGCGCGGTGGCCCGGGTTCCACAGTTCGTCGTCGTGTTCGAGTCGGTCGGTGTAGTCTTGCTCTTGCGGGTCGGAACTCATCGGTCATCCCCTCCTTCGAGGAGTTCGGGACGCAGTTGCGGCCACGATTCGCTCTCTTTGAAGCCCATCCGCGGCGTCGCCGTCTTGACGTCCTCGACGATCTCCGCGATGTCTTCGGGCTTGACGTCGCGCCCGGCCATCCCCAGCACGTAGCTCTTGATGGGGGGCCGGCTCTCGGCGTGGTAGAGCGCGCCCTTGATCTCCCCGGCGAAGGCGCTCTCGTAGCCGGGCGACATCTCCTTTGTCAGGACGGCGACCGACTCGGCATCGGCCAGCGCGTCGCGCAGTTCGGGGGCCGGGAACGGACGGAACACGCGGGGTCGGACCATGCCGACCGTCTCGCCGTCCTCGCGGTAGGCGTCGACGACGTTGCGGACGGTCCCGGCGATCGACCCCATCGCGACGACGATGTGGTCGGCGTCCTCGGCGTGGTAGGTGTCCAGCATCCCGCCGTACTCGGTGTAATCGCGACCGAACACGTCGCGGAACTCCTCGACAGCGTCGGCCCAGACCTCGCGGGCGTCCATCATCGCGCGCTGGATCTCGTAGCGACTCTCCGTCCAGTGCTCGGGGCGGGCGTAGGCGCCCATCGTCTTCGGATCCGAGGGATCGAGCGTGTACTCGGGATCGCGCGGCGGGAGGAACTCGCTGACTTCCGTCTCGTCCGGGATGTTCGCGGGTTCCTGGACGTGCGTCAGGATGAAGCCGTCGAAGTTCGACAGCGCCGGTAGGTTGACCTGCTCGGCGACGCGGAAACCCAGCAGGACGTGGTCGATCGCTTCCTGGACGTCCTCGGCGTGGAACTGGAGCATGCCGCCGTCCCGTTCCGCGAAGGCGTCGGTGTGGTCGGCCCAGATCGACAGCGGTGCCGACAGCGACCGGTTGGCGACCGCCATCACGATCGGCAGGCGCATCCCCGCGGCCGTAAAGAGCGGTTCGCTCATCAGCTTCAGGCCCTGACTCGAGGTCGCGGAGAACGCGCGAGCGCCGGCCGCCGACGCGCCGATACACGTCGAAGCGGCGTTGAACTCGCTGTCGACTTTGATGAACTCGCTGTCGAGTTTACCGTCGGCGACCAGCTCGGAGAGCTTCTCGACGACGCCCGTCTGGGGCGTGATCGGGTACGCCGAGACGACGTCGGGGTCGGCGGCCATGACGCCTTTCGCGACCGCCGACGTCCCCTTCATCACTTCCTGTTCGTCCGAGGGGTGCTGTTGGTCCGCTCGTGCCATGTTATTTCACCTCCCGTACCATCTCGATAGCGTCGGTCGGGCACACGTCGGCACAGATGCCACAGCCCTTGCAGTAGTCCAGATCGAAGGCGTAGAAGTCCTCGCCCTCGACCGGCTTGGCCGCCTGATCGGGACAGTACGTCTCACACTGGCCACAGCCGATACAGGTGTCCGGATCGACGACCGGTTTGTACTCCCGCCAGGAGCCGGTCTCGTTCGTACGGGACGTGTTCGGTTCCGCGACGACGCCTGTCGTGATCTTCAGGTTCTCGTATGGGTCTTGCGTGTCGCTCATGCGTGTACCTCCGTGTACGCGTCGGTGGTGGCCGCGACGTTCTTCCGACCGACCTCGCCTGCGAACTTGCGGGTGATGACCGACTCGAGGCTCCCGGTGCTCAGTTTGTCAGTCGCGCCCGCGAAGGCCCCGAGCAGCGCCGTGTTCATGATCGGCCGCCCGAGGTTCTCCAGCGCGATTTCGGTCGCGTCGACGGTGATGACGTCGGCGTCAGTGTCGACGTCGACGGCTGCCGGATCGGCGTCCGTGTTGACGAGCAGGATGCCGTCGTCTTCGAGCCCCTCGGTCACGTCCACGTACTCCAGCAGGCTCGTGTCCTGAACGATGACACAATCCGGCTGTTCGACGTGGCTTCGCTCGGTGATCTTCTCGTCACTGTATCGCACGTACGCCTCGACCGGTGCCCCCCGTCGTTCGACGCCAAACGATGGCGTCGCCTGCGTCCAGATCCCCTCTTCGTGTCCTGCCTGTGCCAGCAACTGTGCTAGTGTCACGGTGCCCTGCCCACCGCGACCGTGAATCCTGATTGCGTACATTGTGAAATCCTCCTCCGCTGGGAGTGAGAAACGACCAGTCAGCGTCTCGCACGCTGTACAGGCCCTATCCTCACTGACGTTCTCCGGCTGGAATCGACATCGCTGATCTGCGCCTGTCACTGCCAGCCGGAAGTACCCTACTCGACTCTACTCGTCCCACTACCACACCGTTATAGCCCTCAAATAGAGGGTGTTTAAGATAGTTGAAACGTTTTCGATAATTGATTAGGGATCTCGCCGTATCGATAGTCAGTCTCAGGTGTCGCGCGTTTCCGGGTCTCACATTGGACTCTCAACACAGGTTTCGTCTGCACCAGATCCCCCTTATATAAGGGGATTGACAGCGTATCTATCACAAACGTTCTCCCGGTTACGGCCACCCTGTTCCGCTAGTGTTTTACACTCGGCAGTGGGACTGAGACGCAGTGGCATGAGTCTACACGCCAGAGAAATAAATCAGGACGTGCGTGAGCTGGGTGAGTTGCTGGGCCGCGTGATCAAACACCAGAGTTCGGACGAGGCGTTCGATCTGGTGGAGACGATCCGCAACGCAGCGATCAACTACCGCCGCGGGGAAGCCGACTCCCGCGACCCCATCCACGACACACTGGACCGTCTCTCGCCGGAGAAACAGGACGTCGTCGCTCGGGCTTTTACTACCTACTTCGAACTTATCAATCTAGCCGAAGAGCGCCAACGTGTCCGGGAGATCCGCGAGGGGACCCAGGAGCAGACGCTCGACGACAGCGTCCGCGAGGCCGCTCAGTATTTCAAGAACAACGACGTCTCGCCCGACGCGCTCGAAGACATCCTCAAAGACGTGTTGATCCAGCCGACCTTTACCGCACACCCGACCGAAGCCCGCCGGAAGACGGTCAAGGCCAAGCTGCGAGACATCGCGGGCGACCTCGAAGAACTCGACGAGGTTCGACTGACCGACCGCGAGGAGGACCGGATCAAACGCGAGGTTCGCGCGCAGGTCACGAGCCTCTGGCAGACGCCGCAGGTACGCGAGCGCCGCCCGGAGGTCACCGACGAAGCGCTGAACGTCCAGTGGTATCTCGAGAACGTCCTCTTCGAGATCATCGACAGGATCTACGACGAGTTCGAATCGGCGCTCGACGACGCCTACGAGTCCGACGTCGACGTCCCCAAACTCTACGAGTTCCGGTCGTGGGCCGGCTCCGACCGGGACGGTAACCCCTTCGTGACCCCCGAAGTCACGGCCGAGACGCTGGATCGTCAGCGCGAAACCGTCCTCCAGCTCTACCGAGACAAGCTCAAGGAACTCTCGGGCGTGCTGACCCAGGACGCCTCACAGGTGTCGGTCACCGGGGAGTTCGAGGAGCGCTTCGAGCCGCACAAACAGCGCCTGCCCGGCGTCGCCGCCGAGGCCAAAGAGCGCTATCCCGACGAACCCTACCGGCAGAAACTCAAGCTGATGCGCGAGTCGATCCTCCGGGTCTCGGACGTCCGCGAGGGCGGCTACAGCGACGAGGAGGAGTTCATGGAGGATCTGCGGGTCATCGAGGAGAGCCTCCACAAACACGGCGGCGAGGACATCTCCGAGGCGTACGTCCGCCCGCTTCGCCGGAAGGTCGACACGTTCGGATTCACGCTGGTCAGCATGGACCTGCGTGACCACCGAGAGATGCACACCAACGCCCTCAGCCAGGCGCTCGACGCCCAGGAGGGGATCGACTACGAGGGGATGGACGAACAGGAACGCCAGGAGTTCCTGACTGAGGCCATCCTCCAGGACGAGCCAGTGCTGGACATCGAGCACACTGATGGCCTCGGCGACGACGCCGCCCGCGTGCTGACCCGCTTCGAGCAGACCGCCGAGTGGCAGAAAGAGTACGGCGTCGACGCGATCGACACCTACGCGATCAGCTGGTTCGAAGAGCCGAGTCACGCACTGGAGGTGCTGTTCCTCGGCGACCAGGCCGGCATCGTCGACCTCCCGAACTACTGTGGGTTCGACATCGTTCCCCTGCTGGAGACCGAATACGCCCTCTCCGGTGCGCGCCGGATCATGGGGACGCTGTTCGAGAACGAGGCCTACGCCCAGGCGCTGGAGGCCCGGAACAACACCCAGGAGATCCTGCTGGGCTACTCCGATTCGAACAAGGAGAACGGCTTCCTCGCGGCGAACTGGTCGCTGTACCGCAACCAGAAACGGCTGGCGGCGATCTGTGACGACTTCGACGTCGAGATGCGCCTGTTCCACGGCCGCGGTGGGTCGATCTCCCGCGGCGGCGTCCCGATGCACGAGGCGATGCTGGCGCTGCCCAACGAGACCTGCACGGGCCAGATCAAGTTCACCGAGCAGGGCGAAGCCATCGCCGAGAAGTACGCCAACGAGAACATCGCCGAGCGCAACCTCGAACAGATGCTCAACGCGCAGGTGAAAGCGCGCCACAACGCGCTACAGGAGCCTGTCGAGGAAGTGCCCGAGGAGTGGATGGACGCCTTCGAGTCCTCGGCCGAAGCCGCCCGCGAGGAGTACCGCGGCCTCCTCGACACTGACGGCTTCGTCACATACTTCGAGCAGGCGACGCCGATCACCGTCATCGAGAACCTCAACCTCGGCTCTCGGCCGGCCTCCCGAAGTGAGGAGCGCAACGTCGAGGACCTGCGGTCGATCCCGTGGGTGTTCTCCTGGACGCAGTCGCGCTGTATCGTCCCAGGGTGGTACTCGCTGGGGACGGGACTGCAGGCCTACCTCGACGACGGCGGCGACATCGAGACGCTGCGGGAGATGTACGAGAACTGGCCGTTCTTCAACACCATGCTCGACCACGCCGCGCTGGCGCTCGCGCGAACGGAGATGGAGATTGCCGAGGA
Source organism: Halapricum salinum (assembly GCF_004799665.1). Taxonomy (NCBI): domain Archaea; kingdom Methanobacteriati; phylum Methanobacteriota; class Halobacteria; order Halobacteriales; family Haloarculaceae; genus Halapricum; species Halapricum salinum. Next base: position 3,366,161 of record NZ_CP031310.1, on the reverse strand, counting down.
GTACGCTGCCCTCGCCGACGAGGACTTGCAGGAACGAATCTTCTCGCGCATCCGCGAGGAGTACCAGGACGCAGTCGATATCGTCCAGGAGATCACCGGCCGTGATAGTCTGGTCAAGCGGGCGTGGCTCGAAGAGAACATGGAGCGGCGTAACCCGTACGTCGACCCGCTGAACCTCCTGCAGACCCGGTTGCTCGCCCAGAGCCACCTCACCGAGACCGAAAAACGGACGCTTCGGCTGACCGTCCACGGCATCGCCGCCGGGATGAAAAACACCGGATAGAAGTCAGTTCTCGTCGCCTGTTTCTCTGCGATGGAATTTCGGATTCAGACGTCCGTCAGAGACGCTCATCTCGGCCGTCAGACCTGGGTCTCCCACTCCATGACCGTCGCTGACCAGGTGTAGCCCGTCCCGGCGGCCAGACAGAGCACGACGTCGCCGTCTCCGAGCCAGCCGTATTCCCGTGCTCGCTCGATCGCCAGCGCCTGATCGACGGACTGGACGTGCCCGGTCTCTTCGAGGTAGACGTGTTCGTCTGGTCCGAGGTCGAAGACGTCCACGAGGGTCTCGTGGAACGACCGTTTCATGTGCGTCAGCGCCAGCAGATCGACGTCAGTTCGTTCGAATCCAGACCGCGACAGGGCCGTATCCGCGACGTCGGTGAAGTTCGCCAGCGTCACCTCCGCGAGTCGTTCTTTCATCGACTCGTAGTTCGGAACCGTCAGCGTGTGCTCCTCCGCGGCGACTGTCTCCTCGCTGGGCGGGTTGTGGCTTCCGCCGGCTGGCATGACGACGTCGTCTGCGAAACTCCCGTCGGTGTGGGCGGCGCTCGACCTGACTGTGGCCAGGCGGTCGTCGGGGTCGGATTCGAGCACCATCGCGCTGGCCCCGCTGCCGAAGTTGTACATGAACGAGGCGTCCGGGTCGGTGTAGTCGACCAGGTCCTCTTCGCGACTGGCACTCACGAGGAGTGCGCTCCGGGGCGAATCTGCTGTCAGCATCGCCGCCGCGGTTCGAATCGCGATGGGTGCGCCGGCACAGAGCGTGTAACTCTCGGTGGCGAAGGCGGTCTGTGCGCCGATCCGCTCGGCGATAGCGGCGGCTGCCGGCCAGACGACGTAGTCCTTGTACTCGCTGCCGTGGTACAGCACGTAATCGAGCTGGTGAGCCGACAGGGACGACTCCTCGAGAGCCGCCGCCGCGGCCTCGACACACATGTCCGTGACGTGTTCGCCGTCCGGCGGACAGACGTGTTTACGTTCGACGCCCATCTTCTCGCGCACCACCTCTTGGGGGACGTCACTCCGGGCTGCGATCTCCTCGGCCGACAGCGTCGGTTCGGGAAGATACGTTCCCAGGCCAGTCACCCCGACACTCACGGCTTTTCACCGCCGAAGAGCCGTCCGGGGAGTTTGGCGATCGGACCGCCGACCCGCTCGCGGAGCGATCCCAGCAGCCCGTTGGGGACGAACAGCACGAACAGCACGAAGACGATGCCGACGTAGAGGCTGGCACGGCCGTTGATGAACGCGTCGATCATCTCCTCGATGGTCAGGCCGAGCGCGTTCGTCTCGAGAATCGACCGGCTGAGGTACTCCTGTAACATCGGGAGCAGGCCGCCGCCCTCGCTCCCCTTCGAGAGGAATTCGTCGAGGCCCTGTTCGAACAACCGGCCGTACAGCGGCCCGGCCAGCGTGCCGAGCCCGCCGATGATGCTCGACAGGAGCGCGTCCCCTGTCGTCAGGAAGTAGAAGGTGTTCTCGGGCGTGACAGATCGCCTGTAGCCCGCGAACAGGGCCCCGGCCACGCCGGCGAACGCGCCACTGATCGCGAAGGCGCCCAGCTTGTAGTAGAAGGTGTTGTACCCGATCGCACGGGCGCGCTCTTCGTTCTCGCGGATGGCGATCATCACCCTGCCGAACGGGGAGTGGATGATCCGCTGCATCGCGAGATAGCAGACGAGTACGACCAGCCCGATCATGTAGAAGGAGACGACAGTGGTAGAGAGATCGAACAGACCGAGAAAGCCCTCCAGCCCGGAGCCGTACAGCCGCCCGATCGCGTAGCTGGCGCCGTCGACGTAGGGGATCCCGATCCTGAATCCTTCGGGGTGGGTCCCGAAGGAGACGGACGGCCCGTCTCGCGGCGCTGTCGCGACCCAGTCCCAACCGCGGATGAAGACGTAGAACACCTGTGCGAAGCCGAGGGTGATCATCGCGAAGTAGACGCCCGTCAGTCGGAAGGAGACGAGGCCGATCGCGACCGCGATGAGCGCCGCCAGCACCGCCGCCAGTACGACCGAAATCATGAACGGCGTCCCCGCGGCCAGCAGCGGGATCTTCCCGTTGGCGATGACGATCACGAGGTAGGCGCCGGTGCCGTAGAAGACCGCGTGGCCGAACGAGAGGTACCCGGTGTACCCCGAGATGAAGTCGAACGACATCGCGAACAGGCCGAAGTACAGGATCGGCGTCATCGTCTGAACCTGCGGCAAGAACGACTCGAAGACCAGTCCGAACTGCGAGGTGGTGGCGACGTGATAGATACCGGGATAGCAGGCGAACAGCAGGACGACCGCGAGGTGAATGGCGTGATCCCGGGCGTACCGGGCGGGCCAGGACGAGCGCCAGCCCGTCCCTTGTTCCGCACGCGTGTGCTCGTCGTCTGCAGTCGCCACGGCTCCGTCAGGGACGGGATCAGTACCGCCGGTGTTGGCCGCGGTTTCGTCGGACCCGGACGCCTCGGGGGCGTCTTCGGGCGGGGCATCGTCGCTAATGGCCGCCCACCCCCTCGACGCCGTACAGTCCCTGCGGGCGGACGATCAGGACGATCACCAGGATCAGGAAGATCGTCAGTTCGGGTAACCCGGTGAACCTGATCTCGTTTACGAACCACCACGTCATCACGGCGTCGACCATCCCGACCAGCAACGCCGCGACGACCGTCCCGCGGAACGTTCCGAGGCCGCCGATGATGACGACGACGAACGCCGGCAACAGCGTCTCAGCGCCGAGCGGGACGCTGGCACCCCAGAGGGTGTCCCACATCAGGAGCATCCCGGCGACGCCGGCGACGCCGGTCCCCATCGCGAAGACGACCGTGAACACCCGTCGGACGTCGATTCCCAGTGCGGACGCCATCTCGCTGTCCTCGCTGCCGGCCCTGATGAACAGCCCGTAGCGCGTCCGCGTGAGGAAGGCCCAGATCGCGCCGACCGTCAGGACGCCCATCAGAATCTCGAACAGCGCGAGCCCTCTGACGTCGACGGGGCCGATCGACAGCCGCTGTGAGAGGAACCACGGCTTGGTTCCCCAGGCGGCGATCCAGTCGGCTCGCGGCTGGAGGTCGTAGAACTCGAGAACGATCCGCATCAACTCGTCGATGATCAGCGTGAGGCCGAACGTCAGCAGGATCTGTGCGATGGGGGGACGATCGTAAAGGCGTCGGATGAGCGATATCTCGAGCGCGCCCCCGACTGCCGAAAGCGCGCCGAATACCACGACGATGCCGACGAAGAAGAACGCGAGCCTGGTCATCGGTCCGGTGGCGGAACTCACCGACAGGACCATGATCGCCCCGCCGAGGTATGCGCCGACCATCGTCAGTGAGCCGTGCGCGAAGTTGAGCACGCCCATCAGTCCGAAGATCAGCGTCAACCCGCCAGCGATCATGGCGTAGATGGCTGCTTTCGAGAGCCCGTCGACGAGGACGCCGACCAGTTCCGAGGGGTGGAGGAACTCGACGAACGCGTCGACGATCGACAGTGGGACCACTTCCGCGGTGAAGAGCGTGGCGTCGATCATGCAGAGAGATACCTCCTGAGGCGTTCGCTGTCGGCCGAGACTTCGTCGGTCGATCCCTCGTCGACGATCAAACCGTTGTCGAGCACGTAGAACCGATCCGCGAGGTCGAGCGCCAGCGGCAGGTTCTGCTCGACGACGAGCATCGACGTGTCGGTGGCCGCCTCGGCGAGCGACTCCGCTACCGTCGCGACGACCTGTGGCGCGAGTCCCTCGCTCGGTTCGTCGACCAGTAGCAGTTCGTTCTCACCGACGAGCCCGCGCGCGAGCGAGAGCATCTGCTGTTGACCGCCCGAGAGCGTCCCGGCTCGCTGATCGCGACGCTCTTCGAGGATCGGGAAGGCGTCGTATGCCATCTCCAGTGCCGGCCGGAGCGCGTCACGGTCGGGGACCGCGACTCGGAGGTTCTCCTCGACGTTCAACTGGGTGAATATCCGCCGGTCCTCGGGAATCCAGCCGATACCGCGACGGGCGACCTCGTGAGTCTCTTCGCCCGCGATTTCTTCGTCCTTGAACCGAACGGTCCCCTCGCGTGGCGGCGTCAGCTGGAGAATCGTCCGGATGGTCGTCGTCTTCCCGACGCCGTTGCGCCCCACGAGGGCGACGACTTCGCCCGCCTCGATCTCGAGAGAGACGCCCTCGAGGATGTGGCTCTCGCCGTAGTACGTGTGGACGTCTGTGAGAGAGAGCAACGTCATGTACTCCCCTCCGCGAGATCCCCGGGTGTGTACCCACCGAGGTAGGCCTCTTGCACTGCGGGGTCGTTGCGTACCGATTCGGGCTCGTCGTCAGCGATGACCGCGCCCTGGTTGAGAACGACGATGCGGTCCGAGACCTGCATCACCACGTCCATGTTGTGCTCGACCAGCAGCACGGCGTGGTCGCCGGCGACGTCCTCGATGAGGTCGATGATGTCGCCGACGCTCTCCGAGGAGACCCCGGCGTTCGGTTCGTCGAGCAAGAGAACGTCGGGATCGCCGGCGAGAGCGATCGCCACTTCGAGCTGGCGTTTGGCACCGTGACTGAGTGCGTTCGCTGGCGTCTCTGCGTGCTCGGCGAGGCCGACGCGCTCGAGGATGTCGTAGGCCTCTTCGCGATATCGCTCGAAGTGATTGACGTTGCGCCAGAAGCTCCGCCGGCCGCTGTCGGCCGCCTGGGCGGCGACTCTGACGTTCTCGAAGACGCTGCTGGTCGGGAAGATATTCGTGAGCTGGTACGATCGGTGAATGCCCAGCGAAGCCGTTTCGTGTGGCGAGGCGTTCGTGATGTCCAGCCACTCGTCGTCTCGGCGGAATTCGATCGTGCCGTCGCTCGGCTCCAGGGCCCCGGTGAGGAGATTGAAGAACGTCGTCTTCCCGGCACCGTTGGGACCGATGAGCGAGCACAGCTCGTCGCCGAGTGAGAAGTCGACGTCGTCGACGGCGACGAGTCCGCCGAATCGTCTCGTGAGTCCGCTCGTCTGCAGCATAGCTTACAGCGAGCAGGAGACGTCGCTTTCGGGGATGGTCGCGTCCTCGCCACTGATCCGGACGCGGGGTTCGCCGGGCATGATCGTTGCGCTCCAGGCGTCGGCCCATTCGTCGGTCGTCGGAATCGGATCGGCGACCGTCATCTCCGAGCGGATCTGGTTGTTGTACGTCTGGAAGGTGTAGCCGTTCTCCCCCTTCGGCGTGTCTCTGACGGTCATCCCGCGGAGTTCGCTCGCGATATCGGCACCTTCGAGCGAGCCGCCGTACCGGGCGGCCTGATGGATCGCCGACGCCGCGGTGAACGTCCCCGAGGTAAAGAGGTCGGGAACCATCCCGTACGTGCTGGTGTACGTGTCGACGAACGCATCGTTGATCGGGTTGTCGTACTGGTTCCAGTGATACCGCGTCGTGAACGGCCCGAGCTTCGCGTCGCGGATGTCCTGGGCCGTCAGGTCTTCTCCGAGGGCGTTCTGCATCGTCTCACCGACGACGGTGTTCGTGATCAGGGTCGCGAACCCACCGAACGCCCGGAAACTGTAGTCCCCGGTCAGGAACGCCGTGAACAGTTGCGGGAGCGTGGCGACGGTGAACCCGCCGACGATGCCGTCCGCGCCGGCCTCCTCGGCGTTGTCGAGCAGGGGCCCCCAGTCTGAGTAACCCCGCTCGACGAACCGCGTGTCGATGACGTTGACGCCGTTGGCCGCCAGCACCTGTTCGTAGTTGTTGACGACGGCACGCCCGAAGCTGTAGTCGGCACCGAACAGGTAGACGTTCTCGACGTCTGTCTCCTCGGCGACGTACTGGCCGCCACTCCGGGCGTCCATCGCCGTATTCTCGCTCGCGCGGAAGACGATATCGCGACACGTCTCGTTGTTGGACGTGATGTCTGCCGAGGCCGCAGGACCGGCCATGTACGGGACGTTCGTGGCACTGACGACGGTATCGATGACCCGCGTCGCCGCCCCCGAGGACGAACAGCCGAACAGCATGTCGACGTTCTCGGACTGGACCAGGTCAGTCGCTCGCGTCTGGGCGATATCTGCCGTGAACTCCGTGTCCCGAAGGAGTAGTTCGTACGTGACGTCACCGACGTCCATCGTGATCGTCCCGGCGCTGATGTCGCCCGGCGGTTCGGAATCGCCTTTGTAGGCAAGTCCCGACAGGAACCCCCAGACGCTCTGCTGACCGTAGTATCGCAGGTCCCCGGTCAGCGGCTGGAGGACACCGATCTTGATCGTTCCCGAGACGTCCTGCGGCGTTCGTGTTCCTTCGGTAGTCATCGGATCTGTCTCTCCGTTTCCATTGCCATCGTCGTCTCCTCCCGGTCCCGTCTCTTCACCACAGCCGGCCAGGCCGGCGAACCCCGCGACACCGAGCGCCTGCAGCGCTCGCCGCCGTGTTACGTTGTTGTCTGCCATGACGTACTAACCAATGTTAACGAAAGACAAGGCAAGTCGGGTTTACATGTGAACCCGCGACAGTGACGTCGATTTTCGCGGCCCTGACCACGAGTAGCGGACGGGTTCACTCCAGATTGTCGAGCGCTTCGACGACTCGTTCGATCATCTTCTGCTGACTCCGGCGGAGGTTCTTCGACACGGCGGGTTTCGAGACGCCGAACTCGTCGGCGAGCGCGCCGAGCGAGGCGTCCCGCGGTGTCTCGAAGTACCCGCTCTGGACGGCGGTCTCGAGCGTCTCGCGTTCGACGTCAGAGAGGTCTCGACAGCCCTCGATCAGCGTCATCGCGGCACCCGCGTTCTGCACGAAGTCCTGCAGATCGGGCAGTGCCGAATTCTTCCGTTCGACGATGTCGAACTCGTTGTTGCGGTCCAGTTCCGAGAGGGCCACGTCGGCCTCGTCGCTGCGGTCGAACCCGACGTGCCAGATCTCGCTCCCGTCCTCGATGTGGAAGGGGCCGGTGATGTAGCCGTCGTTGTCGCGGATCGCGGCCATCGCGTCCGTCTCGACGATCCGCGTGCGGATGTGTGCCACATTCTTCTGGCGCGTGATCAGCGAGTAGTCGTTCATGTTGTCGTGCGCTCGCAACGCATCCAACCCCGCGTCGAGTTCCCCACGGTCGTCCCCTTCGACGACCAGCCGCGTCTCTAGTTCCCGCCGAGATTGATCGAAGTCCCAGTGGACGGTAGCGAACGCGACACCGTGGTCTGCCGTGGTGTCGATGAACGGACAGTCGTACTGCTCCATGTCCATGGCGATGTCGATCATGAGCCGATACCCTGATAGTTCATCATTCTACATGGTGTTAAGTGTTGAGTACGTGTCTGGTTCGATCCTGCCTGTGACGGTGAATATTGCCGATTGTGAACACTGCAGAATCCGATTTCTTTCCTTCGTGAGAAAAACTCTGAACGGCGTCACTCCAGTTCGCCAAAACGTTCGGCGACGGCCTCACGGTCGATCTTGGAGGGTCCACTGGTCGGCATCGTCTCCACGAATGAAACGGCTCTGGGGTGCTTGAATCGGGCGAGTCGGCCGTCGAGAAAGGCGCGTAGCGACTCGATGTCGAGGTCCGATTCGCTGGTCCCGCCGGCCAGTTCGACGACGGCCTTGCCGACCTGGCCCCACTGCCCGTCGGGAATCGGGATCACGACGACCTCTGCGACGGCGGGATGATCCGCGATCGCGTCTTCGACTTCGGCGGGATAGACGTTCTCACCGCCGCTGACGAACATGTGCTTCTTCCGCCCCTCGATGTAGTGGTAGCCGTCTTCGTCCACGCGCGCGAGGTCGCCCGTCGAAACCCAACCCCGGTCGGCCCCGGGTTCGTTGGCCGGTTCGACCGTTCCTTCTCCAAACGCTGCCACGGTTTCGCTCTCGTCGTTCCAGTAGCGGTCCGCCGCGTGCGGACTGGCGATTTGGAGTTCGCCGATCTTACCGCGCTCGACCGGCTCGCCGTCGTCGACGACCCGCGTTTCGACGTGCATATCCGGCACGCCGACGCTGTCGGCCTTCTCGCGGGGCCAGCCCTCGGGCATCGCGAAGTTGTTCGGCCCGCACTCCGTCAGTCCGTATCCCTGTGAGAGCTCGATCCCGCGGTCCCACCAGGTATCCATGACCGATTCTCGGCAGGGACCGCCGCCGGACTTGACGACCCGGAGCGACGACAGGTCGGCGTCCTCCCAGCGGTCGTGCTCGGTCATCATCCGCAGCACCGCTGGAACGGCGACGAGGACAGTCCCACCGAGATCATCGACCGTCGCGAGGACCGCTCCGGGGTCGAATGCCCGGGCGATGGCCACGGTCCCACCCATGTGCCAGATCGGGATGGTGATCACGTTCCATCCGCCTGTGTGGAACATCGGAAATACCATCGGAGTGACGTCGTCTTCGCGGATCCCCCAGCCCGTGATCGTGTTCAGCGAGTTCCAGACGATCCCGCCGTGTGTGAGGACCGTCTCCTTGGGGACGCCCGTCGACCCGCCGGTGTGCAAGAAGAGATGCGCGTCGTCCATCGACAGGGTGGCCGTCTCGACCGGGCTTTCGTCCGTCGGGAGTGCGTTTTCGAAGGCCCGCCCGTCGTGCGAACCCTCGGTCGGTAGTACCAGTCTCTCGAACGTCGAATCGTCTGCCAGGGCCTCCTCGACCGTCTCGATGAAGGGTTCCTCGACGACGAGCAGCGCCGGGTCGACGTCTTCGAGGAGCGTCCCGAGTTCGGGCGGCGCGAGACGGTGCGAGAGCGGCACCAGCACGCCGCCGGTCTTGCCGGTCGCGAAGAAGAGGTCGACCAGTTCAGGTCGGTTGCGCGAGACGACCGCGACCCGTCCGCCGACGTTCTCGCGTGCGGATTCGGCCCCGGCCGTGACGCCCTGTTCGGACAGCAGTCGCGCGACGCGGTTCGCCCGCCGATCGAGTTCACCATAGGTGTATCGCTCGCCGGTCGTTCGGTCGATCAGACCGATTCGCTCGGGCGTCAGTCGGGCGCGCCGACCGCTCCAGTCGCCGACCCAGTCGGCCGGACGGTGGGGGCTGCGCGGGTGATGCTCAGACATCTTCGAGAAACTCTAGGAGACGGTCGTTCACCAGCTCTGTCTGCTCGATAAAGAACAGGTGCGGGCCGCCTTCGATCGGCACCAGCCGAGATCTCGGGAGCCGTTCGGCCAGCATCTCGCCGTTCTCGTAGGGTACGACCCGGTCGTCCGTTCCGTGGACGACGAGCGCGGGGAGGTCGATCTCGTCACACCGATCACTGACGTCGAAGGCCTCGACGGCGGCGGCCTGCCACTGGCGAGCCTGCTCGCTCGCGTCGCTCTCGAGTCGCCAGTCCACGATGCGAGAGATCTGCTCGGGATGCGCCTCAGGATACTCCTCCGAGAGCGCGGGCCCCATCTTGTGGCGAATCGCCTGGCGCTCGTCGTACTCCCCGGGCACGGTAAACATCTTGACTCTGGTCTCCTCCGGAATCGGGACGGCTTCTTCCCCTCCAAAGCTCGTGCAAAACAGCGAGAGCGACTCGGCGCGGTCGTATTCGAGGGCATACTGCATGGCGATCATCCCGCCCATGCTCGCGCCGACGACGTGTGCACGCTCGACGCCTGCGTCTGCGAGGACCGCTTCGAGGTCGCCCGCCATCTCCGTGATCGTGTAGGGACCTTCGGGTTCGTCGGAGTCGCCGGTCCCGCGGTTGTCCGGGACGACGACCTCGTACGTTCCGAGCACCGCCTCTCGTTGCCAGTGCCACATCCATCGACTGTACCCCAGTCCCTCCACGAAGAGGACCGTCTCGTCGTTCCCGACGCCGGCGTGGTCGTATGCCAGCCGCACCCCGTCGTTCGTCGTATATTGCACGTCGTTCTCAGATTCCGCTGCCATACTCACAGATTCGGACGATTACCCCTTCAAATCGAAGCTTCACATATTAACCAGGCCCTGCTCACGTCGATATCTGGGTGACAGTTACCCCGCCAATTTACGGTGAGCCCAGACGACATTCGTCGTGATACCTCGATAGCGAATGTACCCGACCATCCGACGGTCGTCTCCACCACAGAGTGCCAATGAGCACAACACCGTACCATTGTACATATTTCCACACGCCCACTATTGCAACAATCGAATCATTTATCTACTTGCGAGTAAATAATACTGGTAGGAGCATATCATGACACTCAATACGATCCTCCTGGCAGTTGGACCGAGCGACAACGACCGCGCGGACGCCCTCGCGGAGGCAGTCGTCGAAGTAGCGAAACCCACAGGCGCAGACGTCGTGATCGCACACGTCTTCACCGAGAGCGAGTTCGCGAAGACGGCAAAGCGGCTGGAATTCGACGAAGACGCGGACCCGGACGAAGTGGCCAAGCGACACCAGACCGTGCGGACGATGACGAAGCTGTTCGACGACGCCGGTGTCGACTACACGATTCGGGGCGCAATGGGCGAACACGCGGCCGAGATCATCGACCTCGCCACAGAAGTCGAGGCCGACCGGGTCGTCGTCGGTGGCCGCAAGCGCTCGCCGACGGGGAAGGCCGTCTTCGGGTCGGTCGCCCAGGCCGTCATGCTCGACGCGCCGTGCCCGGTGACGTTCGTCCGCGGCGAGAACGGGAACGGCAACTAGCGTCAGGTAGCAACGAGACGTACCGACGGTAGAACGCGCGGCCGGTCCAGCCGCCACAGGCGGAGGACGCGACGCGTTTTTTCGAGCTATTCTACCAGCGCGGCTTCGAGCAGTTCGAGCGGATGTCGAATCTCGTAGCCCGTTCCGTGTTCCATCTGCATGGCACAGGTCGGGCACTCGGTCATCCCGGTCGTTCCCTCGGCGTCTTCCATGTGGTCGAACATCTCTTCGCCGATCTTCATGGACTTCTCGTACTTCTCGGACTTCCAGCCGTAGGTACCCGAGATCCCCGAACAGGACTCGCCCACGTCCTCGACTTCGACGTTATCGAGATCGCGGAACAGTTCGACGGCCTGTCGTTCGAGGCCCTGATTGCGAGCGTGACAGGGCGCGTGATAGGCGAACTCCCGAGCGAGGTCCTCGGAGACATCTGCCTGTTCGATTTCTCCTTTCAGATCCTCGTGGATGCGGAGGTATTCGATCGACTCGAAGGTGTGTTCGGCGACGGTGTCGACGCCCTCGATGTCGAACAGTTCGGGATACTCCTTTCGCAGTGCCATCGAACAGGACGTACACGAGGCGATGGCGTCGTAGCCCTGTTCGACCAGGTCTGCAAACGACGCGACGTTGACTTCGGCACCGCGCCGGGCGTCGTCTAACATGCCGTTTGCGAACATCGGCGTTCCCGAGCAGCGCTGTTCGGGGACGACCACCTCGTAGCCGAAGTGTTCGTAGACGCTGACGAGTGCTTTCGCGACCTCCGGCGTGTTGTAGTTGGAGTAACAGCCGTGGAAGTACGCGATCTTTTTGTCGGCGTCTTCCGGCTCCCCGCGGCGCTTGCGAGCCTCGCGAGCGCGCTGGCGCGAGGCGTCGGCTCCGCCCTGTTTCTGCCACCACTTGCGAAATGTCTCGGTGGCGAAGGCGGGAAAGTCTCGCTCGTTCGGGATCCCCATGGTCTTGTCCATCACCCACCGGACAGGGCCGAAGTTCATCACGAAGTTGGCCGTCCGTGGGAAGATGCTCGCCAGTCGAGCCGACGTCCGATAGTTCGCGAGGATGCGGTTGCGCCAGTACGTTATCGAGAACTTCGACATCTGTTCGTCGACGTACTGGCCACGGGCCGTGTTGTGCATCTGACTCAACGGAACGCCCGACGGACAGCCGTCGTCACACCGCATGCAGTTCGAACACTCAGTGATCGAGTCGTCGATCTCGTAATCGTCGTCTGTCTGTTTGAGCCGCCACTGCTCGGGCCCCTGGAACTTCGGACCGGGGAAATCGTCGTCGACCTCCGCAACCGGACAGTTCGTATCACAGATCGAGCACTTGTAACACGAATCTGCCCCGGGCCGGAGGTCGAAGTCGTCGCTGTCGGGGAAGACATCGACCGGCTCGTAGGAGTCGCCGGTGTTCGGTGCAACTGGGTCGAACGGTGGATCTTCTGCGTCGCTCATCGTGCCTCCTGTGCCGCGGCCGCACCAGCGTGGTATCCTGTTGCTATCGAGACGCCGCTTCCGGATTTCTCGGCGGCGAAGTCGAAGCCACCGAGGACCGATCCCGCAGCGCGCAGGTTCTCGAACTCGGGGTCGCCCTCGGCGTCCTTGGGTCGGAGTTCGGGGTCGGGATCGACGCCGAACAGCGCGAACGGGTGATCGCCGAAGACATCGAGGTCGAACCACGCGTACCGGTCCTCGGGATGTGGGACGTGACAGTCGAACACCGGTTCGCGAACGCCCTCACGGTCGGACTCGACGCCCTTGCCCACCAGCCCGCCAGTCGCGAGAACGTACTGGTCGGCGCGCACGGGCACTTTCGCGCCGTTTTTCTCCAGGTAGACTCGCTCGATTCGATCGTCGCCGTCGAATTCGACGACCGGGTTGCCGGTCTCGAAGTTGCCGCCGGCCTCGTCGAGGGCGTCGAAGAGTGCGTCTTCGAGTCTGAGTCCCGGCAACGACGGCGGCCCACTCGGGACCTCGAACACTTCGGCGTCGAGTTTCTCGCTCAGAGCAGCGTGGACGCCGACCGCGTCGTCGTCGCCCAGCACGGCCGGAAAGCCGACCCGTGGTTCCTCGGTCCGCTCGCGATTGACCCGGGCCGCCAGTGCGTCGCGTGCGCCTTGCTCGCGTCCGCGGACCGACACTGTCCCGTTGTGTTCGAGAAGCTTGGCGTAGCGCGTCACCTTCGCGTCCGCTTTAAGATCACCCGGGAACTCGACCGTGACGCCGTGAACGTCGAAGGGAACGCCCGCAGCCCGGAGGTGGGCCGCGGCATGTGGCGCGTCGAAGTCGGTCATGCTCTCGAAACCGACCAGCAGGACGTCCCGGTCGTCGCTCGCCAGCCCGGCGGCCGCGCCGGCGGGATATCTGGACGTGGGCTTGACGGTCCCGCCGTGGGTGGGCAGGAGCGCGTTCGTGTCGGTATGCCCACCCTGGTACTCGGGAACGACTTCGTCGAAGAGGGCCATCGAGTCGCGAACGGTGTCGCTCCCGACGATCCGATAGGGATGCGCGTCGGGGAGCTCGGGGATGGCCTCGTAGGGGTCGGTGAGTGGCCCCTCTCCCTCGGGTGTGTACCCCAGAATATCGACCAGTCCCGAGGCCTGCCGAAGCGTACTCTGTTTGTACGAGACGAGTCGAACGTGTGCGCCCTCACGCGCGGCGGTGATAGCACTCGTCAGGCCGGCGAGACCGCCGCCGATCACCAGGACGTCCGACTCAATTGCCATGGTGGCCTCCGTCGGTCGCGACGTCGCCGGTGCTCGCACCACTCGACCGACCACTGCCCGTATCGAAGGCGGCGAAGTCGATCGGTTCGCCGTCGGCGGGGTCGTGATCGCGATTCTGGGTCGTCGCGTGCAGGGCGTAGTTCAACGCGGCTTGTGAGAGCTGTTCGCCCCAGAGAGCGTGGCGCTGCCCTTTCCAGCGTTCCTGGAGGAGTTCGTCCCAGGCTTGCCGAGCGATCGACTCGTCGTACGTGTCGCCGTCGACGACGGTCCCGTGGAGTTCGTTGGCCAGCCGGTGGACGCAGAACCCGCCCTGGCAGTTCCCCATCGAGGCCCGCGTGCGGATCCGAACCGCGTTGAGATCCGACCCCGACTGGGAGATGGCGTCCTGAATCTCAGCGCGGGTGACGCCCTCACACTCACAGATCGTCGGGTTCGGCCCGCTCGTCTTGAGTACCTCGTCGGCGCGCGAGCCGAGACGCTCGACGCTGCGGCGACCGATCGGCGAGCGGAGACCGAACTCGTCCATGTAGTTCCGTAACACGGAGAAGTCCTCGCTTCCGGGGAGTGGGACGTCTGCCGTCCGACACTCTCGGTCGATGCCGAACTGCGCGCAGACGTGGTCGGAGATCTTCTCGCCCATCATACGGTAGGTCGTGAACTTCCCCCCGACGATGGAGGTCATCCCGGGCAGGTCGTCGCGTTCCTCGTGGTCGAGCAGGAAGAAATCACGCGTGATATCCGTGGGATCCTCGCTGGCGACGTCCGGCGGCTCGTACAGCGGCCGAACGCCCCAGAACGACCGGATCGTCCGCGCCTCCTGGAGGATCGGGACGAGTTCCGAGAGCGTGTCGATCATGTGGTCGACCTCCCACTGCTCTTCGGGGTAGTCTTCGGGGTCTTCGACCTCTTCGTCGGTCGTCCCCAGGATCGCCGTCGTCTCGTGGGGCACGATGATGTCGGCGTCGCCCTTGGGTTTACACCGGTTGATCACGGTGTCGACCTGCCGGACGTTCATGATCGTCATCACGCCTTTCGAGGGGCGGACCGCGATGTCGACATCAGCCATCTCGCCGATCTGTCCCGCCCACGCACCTGTCGCGTTGACGACGTAGTCGGCGCGAATCTCCTCTCGACCACCTTCGACGCCGTGGACGCGTTTGCCCGACCCGGACTGGTGTTCGACCTCGACGCCGACGACCTCGCCGTCTTCGAGCAGGAGGTCGGTTACCGGGGAGTGGGTCTCGATGCGCGCGCCGTGTTCCTCGGCGCTGGCGGCGTTTGCGACCACCAGCCGGAAGGGATCGATGGCCCCGTCGGGGACGGTGATCGCCTTGTCGATGTCCTTCGCGAGGTACGGCTCCATCTCTCTGGCCTCGCGTCCGGAAACGACTTCGGCCGGGATGCCGCACTCCTCACACCCGTTGAGTTTCTGCTCGAAGTATTCCTCTGTGTCCTCCGGACGTTTGACGAACAGTCCCCCTGTCATCTCGACACAGTGACTCGCGATGTCCCGGAGGACGCGGTTCTCCTCGATACACTCCGTCGCACTGGCCTGATCCGAGACGGCGTAGCGCCCGCCGCTGTGGAGTAGGCCGTGCATCCTGCCTGTGGTCCCGTGGGTTAGATTTCCCTGTTCGACGAGCGTGACGTCGAGCTCGCGCATCGCGAGGTCGCGCGCGATGCCGATACCCGTCGACCCGCCGCCGATTACGAGGACGTGTGGTGTGGCTGCCATCCGATAGCAAGCCCAACGGACCGAACGTACTTCATTGTTACTTCGAAACCGGCGATGTCGATAAAGAACCGATGTGAATCACTCCCACTCAATAAAGTCTGAAGTAATATTTCATCTGAAACGGCCAAATATACACATCTCAGCGGAAACGAACAGGCACTTGCGAAGCATTTATAATGATTCACTGTGAGATTTACTACCAGAACGGGACCTTCGATAAAGAGGTCTCGTCGCACAACCCATGTCAGACACATACGTCGGTGCGATCGACCAGGGGACGACAGGCACTCGGTTCATGGTGTTCGACCACGACGGCTCAGTGGTCGCCAACGCCTACGAGAAACACGAACAGATTTACCCGGAGCCCGGGTGGGTCGAGCACGACCCGATGGAGATCTGGGAGAACACGAAACAAGTCGTCAAAGACGGACTCGCGGACGGTGGGCTCTCGCCCGATCAGCTGGATGCGCTCGGGATCACCAACCAGCGTGAGACGACGATCGTGTGGGACGCAGAGACGGGCAAGCCGGTACACAACGCGCTGGTCTGGCAGGATCGCCGGACGACCGACCGGGTCGAGGAGATCCAGGAGGCGGACAAAGTCGAGTGGATCCGCGAGAAGACGGGCCTGGAGTGTGACGCGTACTTCTCGGCGACGAAAGTCGAGTGGATTCTCGACAACGCCGATCAGATCAAGACCGGCCGCGCACGACCCGAGGACATCCGCGATCGAGCGGAGAGCGGTGAGCTGCTGATGGGGACGATCGACACGTGGCTCATCTACAACCTCACCGGCAATCACATCACGGACGTCTCGAACGCTTCGCGGACGATGCTGTACAACATCCGTGAGTTGGAGTGGGACGACGAACTCCTCGAAGAGTTCAGCGTCCCCAGATCGATGGTGCCGGAAGTCCGCCCGTCCAGCGACGAGAAGACTTACGGGACGACGGACGCGGACGGCTTCCTCGGTGCGGAGGTCCCGGTGGCTGGCGCGCTGGGAGACCAGCAGGCCGCGCTGTTCGGCCAGACCTGTTTCGACACCGGTGACGCCAAAAACACCTACGGCACAGGGAGCTTCTTCCTGATGAACACCGGCGAGGAAGCTGTCGCGTCGGATCACGGCCTCCTGACGACGATCGGCTTCCAGCGCTCGGGCGAGCCCGTCCAGTACGCCCTGGAAGGGTCGATATTCATTACTGGAGCCGCAATCGAGTGGCTCGAAGACGTCGAGCTGATCGACGACCCGGCCGAGACCGCCGAACTCGCGCGCTCGGTCGACTCCACGGACGGCGTCTACTTCGTACCCGCGTTCACGGGCCTGGGAGCACCCCACTGGGACGGCCGCGCACGCGGGACCATCGTCGGAATGACTCGGGGGACCCGCCGCGAGCACATCGTTCGCGCGACCCTCGAATCCATCGCGTTCCAGACCCGCGACGTCGCGGAAGCGATGGAAGCCGACTCCGGCGTCGAGATGACGAGTCTCAAAGTCGACGGTGGGGCAGTCAAGAACAACTACCTCTGCCAGCTCCAGAGCGACATCATCCAGACCGATATCGCCCGCCCGAAAGTCGACGAGACGACGGCGCTCGGCTCGGCCTACGCTGCCGGTCTCGCGGTGGGTTACTGGGAGACGGTGGACGAACTCCGCGACAACTGGCAGGTGGACAAGACGTTCAAGCCCAAGATGGCCAGCGGCGACGCCGACAAGAAGCAGGCCCGGTGGGAGGAAGCAGTCGACCGCTCGCTCGACTGGGCTCGTGACGGAGGTGACTGAATATGGCGGTGGAGGCAGCTCTGGCCGGCGTCGACCTGGTCGACGTCGTGTTGCAGGCCGGACATGACTGGGGGACCATCGACGATGTCATCGAAGTGTTCACTGATCAACCGGGCCCAGCGATTCTGCTGGGGGCGGCTGCCGGTGGCGCGTTCGGTGCGGCACTGGGGGCACTCCCGGCATTCATCTTCACCGGCTTCCTCGTTCTGGCGGGCGTCGCCGGTGGGAACCTGGTCGGTGTCGGGTTCGGCCCGGTCTTTGGCCCGCACATTTCCTTCGCAGGTGGTGCAGCCGCGGCCGCTTACGCCTCGAAGAACGGCTTGATGGAGTCCGGATTCGACTACCATAACGGGAAAGACATAGGATTCGCGTTAGGGAGTCGACCGGACATCTTGGCCGTTGGTGCGTTATTCGGCGTGTTCGGGATACTCGGAGAACAACTGCTCCGCAACCTTGCTGTCCCGACTGACCCGATCGCGATCATGGTCGTCATCAGCGCGTTCGCCCACCGTGCAGTCTTCGGCTACTCGATCCTCGGCACGGTCAGCTCCAAGGCCAAGGGACGCTTCGACATGGGGCCGTTCGAGCGCGAGGAAATGCGTGCCGAGAGCGAATCGCTCGTCACCGACGGTGAGAAGAGCACGTCGGAACGGCTCGCCGTCGAGCCGTGGCTGCCGAACATGTACAAGTGGTCGCACGTCGCTTCGATCGGTCTGGTCGCTGGGGCTGCGGCTTCCTACGCAGGCTGGCAAGTTTCCACGGTTGCGTACGGTGGTGCTGCCGCACCTGCAGTCTTCCTCGGATTCGGGTTCAGTGCAGCGACGCTGCTGTTCCTGAATCTGGGCGTCGATCGAATTCCGGTCACACACCACATGACTCTCCCAGGGGCAACTGCGTGTTTCGCCGCCCTCGCTTCAGGGGACGCGATAATCGCGGGCGTCGACCCGATCGTCGCCGTCGCCATCGGTGCCGTCTTCGGCATGATCGGTGCGCTGATCGGTGAGGCCGGTCAGCGGATCTTCTACGCCCACGGCTCGACCCACGTGGACCCGCCTGCGTTCGCCATCTTCATCTCGATCTCGCTGATCTGGGTGCTGGCGGTCGCTGGCGTCTTCGCCACGTCCGTCTGGGTCCCCGGTGGCCTCTAAATTCGGCCCGCACTCTCTTCGTTTATCGTACAGCCCCCACACCGCCCCCGTAGCCGTACCACCAATTCGCTATGCACCTACGACGGCAGCGCTGTCCGCAAGACAAGAAACGACAGCACGCCCGTGCCCACCCCGACGCCCAGCGCCAGGAGAAAGCCCGGCTCGATCACCATCGCCGCCAGCGCCGCGAACGATCCGACGACGAGCGCACCGCCGGCCGCGCCGTGATGGTAGTTGCCAGTGGCTTCGATCGCCTGGCTCGGGACGCCCGCGTCCGAGGCGAGACTCGCGTGATAGGGGATGTAGATTCGAACGCCGATGGCGGAAAACGCCGCGATAGCAGCGTTGAAATTGACGTTGTCGGTCAGCAGCGTCGCCAGCCCGAAGACGGCCATCGCGAAGAACAGCGCGATGATCTTGCTCCACTTGTCGGCTCGCTGCAGCGACTCGTCCACCTGAGCGTCGGCCATACCTACCGGCACGTATCGAATCCCGTTATAAGTTTGCAGGCGCCAGCGCCCGTCCAGCGGCCGTCTCAGATCGACGACCCTCATCGCAGGAGCGTTCGTAACTGCAGGGCCGTCACCCGAAGGTCGACCCTGTCCCGGGGACGAGCGCGCCGCCAACACTATATGCTGGCCCGGAGTGGCGAGCAGTATGTTGGAGCGATTCGGGATCTCCGATCGCGACCGTCGAAATCTCGTCGCTGTCGCGGTCGTCATCGCGATCCTCATGGCGTTTTTCACCGACGGGTCGGTCGTCGTCCGGCTTCTCGCCGGCGTCATCGGCGGGCTCATCAGCGCTGTCGTGTTCGTCGTCACGACCATTTTGATCAAGAAGGCCGGCCTGGAGTACTGACACGAACTGGACGGTCCTCGGGTGCGGCGGGGCGACCACTCCAGTCTCGAAAGGGGCATTTTTATTCCCGACGCTGGAGCACCAATCACAGGACTCGACTCCACCCATGGATCTGACGGAGCGCATCAGGCGACGCCAGCGCCGGGGCGGCAACAGAGCGGTAGTGCTCAACTACGAGCCGATCAACCCGGTCGCACACGTCGAGGAACCGACTGGACGCGGCCCGATCCTCGAACGTGTTCTCGATTACCTCGATCCCGTTTTCGAGGGATCGTTGCCGGGCGACGCGTATCTGTGGGGACCGGCAGGCAGCGGAAAGTCGGCGATCGTGACGGCGCTGTTCGACCGACTCGGTGTCGTGACAGTCCAGTCCCGGACAGTCATCCACACGACGACCCGCGCACAGCCCGTCGAGTTGCCGCGATTCGTCTACGTCAATGCCCGGGAGGCCGCCACGGAGTTCCAGTTCTACCACGCTCTTCTCGACGGGCTCACCGAGACCGACGTCCCGCAGAAAGGAGTCAGTACCTCCGAACTTCGCGGTCGCCTCGAAGACCGACTTCGATCGACCCCGGGGACGGTCGTCGCCGTCGATCACGTCGACGAACCGCGGTCGCTATCGCCCGACTCCGTGCTCGAATCGCTCGCCGACCTCGACGGGCCGCTCTCGACTGTTCTGGTCGGCCGAAGCCCCCCGGGCGATCTCGGAATTCCGGAACAGACGAACGAGATCGAGGTTCCGGCCTACAGTCAACAGGTGTTGATCGATATCCTCATGACTCGCGGTTCGGCGGGGCTCGCACGCGACGCGCTCGGTCACGCCCAGGCACGCCGGATCGCCTCCTGGGCACGTGGCAACGCGCACGACGCACTTTCGGCACTGTTCGGCGCGGCGGAGTTAGCCGATTCCCGGGGTGCGGAACGAATCCGCGAGCCCGATGTCGACGGTGGGATCGAGGCCGTGCCACAGCCCTGCGTCTCACTCGGGATCGTGTTGACCTTGCCCGAGAACCGCCAGCGTGTCCTCCGGGAGTTGCTCGCGATCGACGATGCCGACCGCGAATCGGTGACGACCACGACCGACGCGATCGCCGCCTCGCCGACGGTCGATCTCTCGTCGGGGACGGTCAAGCGTTTCCTCTACGAACTCGCCGAATCCGGCGTCGTCGAGCGTGTCACAGCCGACCAACCGTCCGGTCACGGCCGCCCGCCCAGTCGCGTCGAGCCACGGTTCCCCACGCTCGTCTTCGAACGGCTGTACGATCTGCGGTCGGATCAGTAGACTGGACAAGTACTCGACTGCAAACGCGTCCTTGAAGGGGTGGCCACTCCGAGTACGTGTATGACCACTGTCGCCGTACTCGCCGATCCGCCCGTCGAAGGCGTCGTCTGTCGGGACCTGATCGAGTCGACGCCGCTGCACGCTGCCGACGGAGTGAGGCTCTACGAGGCCATGCTGACCGACATCTGCCGTGCCGTCGAGGGCAGCGGGGCCCAGTTGTTGCTCAACTACCGGCCGCGAGAGCACCTCGACCTGCCGGAGTCGGTGTCGCCCAAGACGCGACTGGAGGGCGTCGTGAGCGAGGCCGTCGACGCGCCAGAAGCTGTGCGGTACGAAGTTCAGGTCGGCAGCACCTTCGCCGCACGGGCCGGCAACACCGTGACGCACCTGCTCGAACAGGAGGGGGAGGGCAGCGTCCACGTCCTCGAACCGACGGTCCCGCTGGTGTCGCGCCAGGCGATCGACTCGGCGTCGATGAAGCTGCGGCGCTCCTCGGTCGTCGTCTCCCCAGCCAGCGGGGGGCGCGTCGGCTACGCTGGCTTCGCTGAGACGATCGACTTCGACGGAGCCTACGACGCGCCGGCGGTCGAGTCGCTCGTCGACAGCGCGATCGACGCCGGCGTCGACGCCGACTTCCTCCCGGGACTCCAGCCCGTTCGGACGCCGGCCGACCTGGCGACGGTCGTCCCAGAAGTCCGTGCCCGCGAGCGTGCGGGCCGGATCTATCCGAGTGCGACCGCGGACGCGATCGAGCGACTCGGGCTTGGGGTCGCCGAGGACGAGTCCGTGACGGTGAGTCGGTCCTGACAGCGCAACCAGGGTGTGGTGGTCAGAAAAGCGAGACCGAGGCGCTTTTTATCAGTCGTGTCGAACCCACGGGTGTGCTCTCGGTCGAGCTTCACGCCCACTCTGCACTCTCCTACGACGGCCGCGACCCCGTCGATGCGCTACTCGAACGCGCTCGCGACGCCTCTCTCGACGCGCTCGCAGTCACCGACCACGACGAGATAGCGGCTAGTCTCGACGCCGTCGAGAAGGCCTCCGACTACGACCTGATCGGCATCCCGGGGATGGAGGTCACGAGCGCCGCCGGGCACGTCCTCGGGCTGGGTATCACCGAGGCGATCCCGAAGGGACTGTCTTTCCAGGAGACGCTCGATCGAATCCACGACCAGGGTGGGATCGCCGTCGTTCCCCACCCCTTTCAGGAATCGCGCAGCGGCGTCATCGACAACATCTCGCGGGCCGAACTGGCCCGGGCCGACGCCATCGAGGTGTACAACTCCCGGTTGCTGACGGGGCGAGCCAATCGCCAGGCGCGGCGCTTCGCCCGCGAACACGGGATCCCGATGACGGCCGGCAGTGACGCCCACATCGCCGAGATGGTCGGCCGCGCGGTGACGAACGTCGATACCGACGAACGCACAGTCGAAGCGATTCTCCAGGCAATCGTCGAGGGACGAACCTCGATCGAAGGTCGCCGGACGCCGTGGTGGATCAGTTTCAGACAAGCCGCCGGCGGCGCGAAACGACGCATCCGAAGTCGGCTGTCGGGGCTATTTTGATGACGCTGCACGGGTCATCGCCGGATATCGTTCGGTCCGCCGTCGAGCGCGGCGACGCCCTGCCCGGAACGAACGGCTTTGCCGGTCAGGTCGACGACTATCTCGTCCGGGACGTCATCGGGCGCTATCCGCTGTTCGTCGACGACGAGGGCTGGGCGTTCGATCCCGCCGACCTCGACGATCCGTCGTCGTTCCCGGCCGGACACATCCGGACCGACGATGGTTTCGAACGCTGGTGTGATCTCCCGGACCCCTCGCTTGCCGACCCTGACGAGGGCGTCGCGGCTGTCCGCTCGGCGCTAGAACGCTCGTTCGCGACGGTCGACACCGAAGGGCTAGCCGTCGCTTTTTCCGGTGGCGTGGACTCCGCACTGGTCGCCGCCGCCCTCGACGTCCCGCTGTACGTCGCCGGGTTCCCTGACAGCCACGATGTCGAGGCTGCACGATCAGGTTCCGAACTGCTCGATAAGGAGTTGACTGTCATCGAAGTAACTCACGACGACATCGAGCGTGCAGTCCCGGAGATCGTCGCCGCCACGGGACGGACGAACGCGATGGATGTCCAGATCGCGCTCGCGCTGTATCTGGTCGGCGAGCGCGTCGCCAGCGACGGGTTCGACCGACTCGCAGTGGGCCAGGGCGCGGACGAACTGTTCGGCGGCTACGCCAAGGTCGCGAAAGCGCCTGACGACCCTCGGACCGAGGCCGATACTGTTCGGGGAGCCACCCGCGAGGTGATCGAGACGTTGCCCGACCAACTGGAGCGTGACGTGCTGACGTTGCGGGCGGCGGGCGTCGAGCCCGTCGCGCCGCTGCTCCACGACGCCGTCGTCGAGGCCGCGCTCGGCCTGCCCGGGGAGTTGCTCGTCGACGGCGACACCCGGAAGGTCGCCCTCCGGGAGGCGGCCTGGCGCTGGCTCCCCGAGGAGCTGGCCACTCGTGAGAAGAAGGCCGTCCAGTACGGGAGCCTGGTCTCTCGGGAACTCGATCGACTGGCCCGCCAGGCCGGCTTCAAGCGCCGGATTGACGATCACGTCACCAAGTACGTGGAATCACTGGTAGAGTGAGTGCTGGATTCTGGCGCGGCGCTTACGTTCGAGAAGGGGTGACGCCAGCGAGTGTAGGCGTAGAATAATACTTTACAAAAGTACTATACTAACACAGCTCGTTCGTGCTGGCATGAGCGACGACCTCACACCGGACGAGTTCGCGGACGTCAACGAGGCGGTCGGCGAGGAGTGGGAGTCGGAGACGACACCCTACGAGCGTGTTCGCCAGGTGATCGCCCACACCTATTCACCTGTCTCGGCGGCAACTGCCGCAGACGAGGCACGGACCACACCGAAGACGGCACGGAAACACCTGAGCGCGCTCGCCGACGAGGGATTCGTCGTCACCGACACGGGCGAACACGGCGGGACGACGTATCGACGGTCACCGGAGTCGCTCGTGGTCGAACAGGCCGCGGACATCCTCGAACACGTCTCGATCGAGGATCTTCGGGCACGTATCACGGAGATGCGCGAGCAACTCCAGGACTATCGGACAGAGTACGGCGTCGCCTCTCCGGACGAGCTGACCATCGAGCAGACGAATCAGACCCTCTCGGAGCGTGATTCCGCTCGGTCGCGGATCGACGCCGAGACGCTTCGAGACTGGCAGACGACGCGTCGAAATCTGGCGTTCGCGAACGCGGCGCTCTCGATCGCGACCGCCGAGCGGTTTGTCGACGGCGACGCAGGACCGACTGACGACAGTATTCCCGTCTGAACGATGGTGGATCGTGACGATGCAGACGAAGGACACTCGCTCAGAGGCCCGATCGACCGCGCTGCGCTCTGTTCCATCCGCGATACGATCGAGCGAGAGGAACCGCTCGCATCGCCGTCGCTGGATGACTATCTCGGTCCCTCGGTTCTGGAGGTCCCGCTTGACGACGGCCTCTGCAGTGCCGACACCGCGCGGATCGATGTCGAGTGGACGACCCAGTCGGACTACAAATTTCACTACACAGATAGCGCTGGCGTGAACTGCAGGTGGGGAAAACACCCGCACGGCGGGGAGTTTACTCACGTTCCAGGACTCGAACACTTCCACCCGCCACCGGATGCCACCTCAAACCCCGCTGATGTCGAAGCATCGTGTATCGAGCACGCTGCCGAAACGCTCGTCACTCGTGCCGTGCTTAGACTCTGGCGCGTCGCCTATCATACGGACTCTTACGATCCGTTGAACAACGCGCGCAATCCACCGTAGACGACCGGTTCAGCCGATCACGAACAGCGTCTCACCCATGTCGACGCTGTCGCCCTCGCTGACGGCGACGTGCTCGACCGTCCCGCCACGCGGAGCCACCACGTCGTTCTCCATCTTCATCGCTTCGAGCACACAGAGAACGTCTCCGCTCGCGACCTCGTCGCCTTCGGCCACGTCGACGCTGAGGATGGTCCCCTGCATGTCCGCGGTTACTTCCTCGCCCTCGCCGGGGACGCCGTCGGCACTCTCCGACTCTCTCTCCTGGCGGCGCGGGCCCGCGGAGGACTCGCTCCCCCCGCCGCTGGTAGTTTCGCCGCCTGCGGGGACCGTCAGCCCGCCGCGGTCTTCGAGAGTCACGTCGAAGCGCTTCCCGTTGACTTCGACTGTGAATTCGCGTTCGACGGCCTCTTCGCTTCCGTCTTCGCTGCTCGGCTCGCTCCCCCAGCGCTCCTGGGCCTCGTCGATCCGCGCGCGGTCGAAGTGCTCGTCGAGGTAGTCAGTCGTGTGCTCGCCCGCACAGAAGGTCTCGTCTTCGAGCATCAGCCTGTGGAACGGGACGATCGTGACGAGTCCCTCGATGTCGAACTCCGCGAGGGCGCGACGGGAGCGCGCGAGACACTCCTCGCGGTCGGTGGCCTCGACGATCAACTTCGCGACCATCGAGTCGTAGTCGCCGCCGATCCGATCGCACTGGCGCAGCGCGTCGTCGACCCGCACGCCGATCCCGCCCGGCGGGTCGTAGGTGTCGAGGGTGCCGGTCTGGGGCGCGAACTGGTTGGCGGCGTTCTCGGCGTTGATCCGGAACTCCATGGCGTGCCCCTCGACCTCGACGTCGTCCTGTGCGAACTCGATCTCCCCGCCTGCCGCCACACGTAACTGCCACTTCACGATGTCGATGCCCGTGATCTCCTCGGTGACGGTGTGCTCGACTTGGATGCGCGTGTTGACTTCGAGGAAGTAGAACTCGTCGCCGGAGACGAGAAACTCCACGGTGCCGGCGTTGGTGTAGTCGGCTTCGCGGACGCCCCGCCTCGCTGCTTCGCCGATCTGCTCGCGCATCTCGTCGTCGATGGCCGGACTCGGTCCTTCTTCGATCACTTTCTGGTGGCGACGCTGGAGCGAACAGTCACGCTCGCCGAGGTGGCGGACGTTGTCGTGCTGATCCGCCAGAATCTGGACCTCGATGTGTCGCGGCCCGTCGAGGTAGCGTTCGAGGTAGACCGAGTCGTTGCTGAAGTACGCCTCGCCCTCGCGTTTGGCGCTTTCCAGTTGTTCTTCGGCCTCCGCGGCGCTCTCGACGATCTTCATCCCGCGGCCGCCACCGCCGCCCTCGGCCTTGATCGCCACTGGAAAGCCGTGTTCCTCGCCGAACTCGATCACCTCTTCGGGATCCTCGACGGGGTCGGTCGTCCCGGGGACGATGGGCACGTCCGCGCTGTCCATGATCTTGCGGGCTTTGGTCTTCTCGCCGAGCGATTCCATCGCGTCGCTGTCGGGGCCAACCCACGTGATCCCGTCCGCTTGCTGGACTTTGGCGGCGAAGTCGGCGTTTTCCGCGAGGAAGCCGTAGCCGGGGTGGATCGCGTCGGCGTCGGCTTTCTGGGCTGCCTCGACGATGGCGTCCTGATCGAGATAGGAGTCGGCGGCGCGGGCCGGGCCGACGTTGTAGGCTTCGTCGGCGTAGCGGACGTGCCCCGCGTGTTTGTCGGCGTCCGAGTAGACGGCGACGGTCTCGATCCCCAGTTCTTCGCAGGCACGCATCACGCGCACGGCGATCTCGCCACGGTTCGCGACGAGGACCTTCTCGAACATATCCCACCTTGTGAGCGGTTCGGGCTTAAAAGTACGCGCGACTGGAGCGAATGAGTTGGTGTGTCTTCTTGGTATCGATGGTTCTGCGGGCCATGGATTTTGGAATCCACATCTGGCGCACGCGGTCGCGACCTGCGCGGTCGCCTGCGACCGCGTTGCGAACGGCGAAGCCGTGAGCGTGTCGCGACAGAATCGTGCGAGGGACGAACGAACCGAAGGCGAGTGAGTCGGCTGGGGAGGGTGTGGCCTGGTTACAGTGCTGAGGGTGGGACTGAAAGGGGCCGGGTGCTACGGGAACCCCGGTGACGCAAGCATCCGCTGGAGCGCAGCGAGCTGCGGGACCGTAGCGCCCGGGGGCTTTCTGGGTCTGCTCGTCTGTTCACGCACAGCTCGGAACGGCCAGAAAGCCCCGCCCCTTTCAGTCCCGAAAGACTCGCTACGCTCGTCTTTCGACCCTCGCCTCACTTCGTTCGGCTCAGTCTCGCCCACAGTGATCCACACCCGCCCCAGCCGATTCGACCGCTCCCTGCGGTCGCGGACTCATCCCTCGCGCGGCGTCGGCTCACCACGAGGGTTCGCCAGCGCGCGCCGCTCAGCAGTTATTCGCATCAAGAGACCAGCGAGTGACCGGAACCGAAAACAGACGCCGTAGAGTCTCAGTTCCCAACGAGCGCTTGCATGACGTTCGACTCTGCCCTGCGAAGCACTGTCGAGGCGGTACTCCGCGCCACATCAACCTCGGTAGCCACGTCCGCCAGCGAGGCTTCCCGGGGCACCGCGTAGTACCCCAGTTCTGCAGCGGTCTCGACCAGTTCGAGCTGGCGATCTGTCAGGTCCCCGGCGATCGTCCCGTGCCGGCGATCGAATTCGCCCAGTTCCAGCACCTCGACGCCCAGTCCGGGACCGGCTTCGAGTTGCTCGACCAGCGTGCTCAGCGACTCCGCTTCTCCGACAATAGTCATATGGGTCCGAGCACGACTGTCGTAGACGATGGGTGGCATCACCACGAGATTCAGGTCGGCGAAGACCATCCGCCAGGCGTCGTCGGCCTCGCGGGTCTGCTGGCAGACGTAGCTGTAGAAACTTCCGTCGTCGATGGTCGTGAGCGTGACGTCGGATATCGAGTCGACCCCTCGGACGGCCTCGCGGTAGGCGTCCTGGTCCCCGACGACGTAGAACAGCGCGTACTCGTGGTCTCTCCCT
The DNA here is from genome assembly GCF_004799665.1 of Halapricum salinum. Taxonomy (NCBI): domain Archaea; kingdom Methanobacteriati; phylum Methanobacteriota; class Halobacteria; order Halobacteriales; family Haloarculaceae; genus Halapricum; species Halapricum salinum. The sequence continues at coordinate 3,338,949 of NZ_CP031310.1, read as the reverse complement.
GGGAGGACGTTCCAGGTCAGCAGTTCCTCGCGCTCGATATGGTCCGTCTCGCGGATCCACTCCTGCATCGGGTGTCGTAATTCGGGCGGCAAGTCGAGTTTCGCGCGGAGGTAGCGCATGTCGGACAGCACGCGAACCGGGGAAAAATAGCTTGGCGACCGAGACGGTCAAGGTCCTGGAACTGAGAAGACAGAATAATGGAGGTCACGATCCGCGACGCCGACCCCGAGGACGAGACAGGCCTGCGAATCCTCCGCGGACAGGCGCTCAAGGCTGCGTTTCAGGACGAGTACGACCGCAAGACCGTCGGCGACCTCGTCGCGACTGTCGACGACGACCTTTCAGCGTGGATCGACAACGACAGGTCTCGCGTGCTCGTCGCCGAGACCGAGATCACGCCCGTCTCGTACGGAGTTCTCGACCGCGAACATGGTGAACTACTGTCGATACTCACGAGCCCGGACTATCAGCGCGAAGGCTTCGCGACACAGCTACTCGACCGGCTCGAAACTCACGCGCGCGAACACGATGTCGAGACGCTGACCGCGACCGCGCCCGACGTGAGTCGGGCATTCTTCGAGGATCTGGGGTTCGAATCCGTCGGGGACGGAGAGTGGTATGGACTGGACGCAGTCGTCTTCGAGAAACTGCTGTGACCCGACCGACAGATGGCGGTCGGTATGGGTGTGTGTATTAGGAATTTTAATGATTGTAAGATTACTAGCGTCTTGCCGGAGACTACCATGGATATCGTTTGATTTATGCCTCCAATTTCCACACGTATACACAGATGAAGCGCACAGTAGATGGAGCGACTGAAAACGGGCTGTACGACCCATCAGGTCAGAAGGCCAACTGCGGGGTCGGGGTCGTCCTCGATCTCTCGGGGGATCGCGAGCACGAGATCATCGAGGACGGACTCGACCTCCTCGAGAATCTCGATCACCGGGGAGCCCGCGGAGCGGAACCGAACACCGGCGACGGCGCCGGGATATTGATCCAGAAGCCACACGACTTCTTCACCGACGAGGTCGACGGACTGGGCGAGTTCGACGACTACGGTGTCGGCGTCGTCTTCTTCCCGAAGGACGAACCGAGCGAGGAACTCCGGGACCTGATCGAGGAGGCCGCCGACGAGGAAGGATTCGACGTCACCGCGTGGCGAGACGTCCCGACGAACAACGAGAGTCTGGGGGAGACCGCACGCGCCACCGAACCGGACGTCAAGCAGTTCTTCGTCGAGCCACAGGCTGACCTCGAAGCCGAGGAGATCGACTCCGGTCTCTACATCCTGCGCCGGGTTATCGAGAACCGCGTCGAAGACCAGCGGCCGGCCGGCAGCGATCGCTTCTACATCTGCTCTCTCGACCGCCGGAAGACCGTCTACAAGGGGCTGCTCACCAACGCACAGGTTCGGGAATACTACCCGGAACTCGGCGACGAACGGGTCGTCTCCCGACTGGCGTTCGTCCACTCGCGGTTCTCGACGAACACGCTCGGCGCGTGGGAACTCGCCCACCCCTACCGGAACATCATCCACAACGGCGAGATCAACACTCTGCGGGGGAACCTCAACTGGATGCAGGCCCGCGAAGCCGAACTGGAGAGTCCGGAATTTGGCGACGAAATTGATAAACTCAAACCGATCACCGACGAGGACCAGTCCGACACCGCGGTCGTCGACAACGTCCTCGAACTCCTCGTGGAAGGTGGGCGCTCGATGCCTCACGCCCTCCGGATGCTCGTCCCGGAAGCCTGGGAGCAGGACGACCAGCTCTCGGCAGACCGCGAGGACTGGTATCGCTACCACTCGACGATCAACGAGCCCTGGGACGGCCCGGCGCTGATCGCCTACACCGACGGCTACAAAGTCGGCGCAGTGCTGGACCGCAACGGCCTGCGACCCTGCCGGTACGTCGTCACCGAGGACGACCGACTCGTGATGGCCAGCGAGACGGGGGCGCTGGAAGTCGAGGAAGACAACGTCGTCCACAAAGATCGCCTCCAGCCGGGACAGATGTTCTACGCCGACCCCGACGAGGGCGGCATCGTCTCGGACGACGATATCTTCGACCGACTGACCGACGAGAAGTACGGCGAGTGGCTCGACGAACACGAGGTCCATCTCGAAGACCTCGACGGCGGCACCGAGGAGACGCCCACCTACGTCGACGACGAGATCACGGCCTACCAGCGCGCGTTCGGATACACGCTCGATCACGTCGAGCGCCTGGTCGAGCCGATGGCCGAGAAGGGCAAGGACCCCGTGGGGGCGATGGGTAACGACACGCCGCTGGCTGTCCTGTCGAGCCGGAACAAGACGCTGTTTACCTACTTCAAGCAGCTGTTCGCGCAGGTCTCGAACCCGCCGATCGACTACATCCGCGAGGAAACGGTCACGTCGCTCGAACAGCACGTCGGCCACCAGCGCAACCTGCTCGGGGAGACGCCCGAGCACTGCCGACAGCTCTACCTCGAATCGCCGATCCTCACCCGTCAGCAGCAGGCGAAAGTCACCGATATCGACCGAAACGGCATCACTGCCGAGACGATCGACATCACCTACGAGAAGGGCACGGACCTCGAAACCGCCGTCGACGAGATACGCGAGGAAGCCGCCGCTGCCGTCGAAAACGGCACCGAGATGCTCGTCCTCTCGGACCGCAACACGGGCCCGGATCGCGTTCCGATCCCGAGCCTGCTTGCGACGGGGGGCGTCCACCACCACCTCGTTCGCGAGGGCCTGCGCACGCGCACGGGATTGGTCGTCGAGAGCGGCCAGCCCTGTGCGGTCCATCACTTCTGTACGCTCGTCGGCTACGGTGCCGACGCCGTGACGCCGTACCTGGCCTACGAGACCATCGAGAACCTCGTCCACGAGGACATCGTCGACGAAGAGATTGACGACGCCCTCGAACACTACCGCCACGCCATCGAGGACGGGATCCAGAAGGTCATGTCCAAGATGGGTATCTCCACGCTGGAATCGTACAAAGGTGCCCAGATCTTCGAGGCGGTCGGTCTCGATTCGGACTTCGTCGAGGAGTACTTCCGCGGGACCGAGAACCGCACCGAAGGGATCGGTCTCGAAGAACTCGAACACGACGTGCTCGAACGCCACGAGTACGGCTTCGAGGCCCAGATCAGCGGCTCGCTCCACCTCGATCAGGGTGGCGAACTCAACTGGCGCCGTGACGGCGAGTTCCACCAGTGGAACCCGAGCACGATCGGCACGCTTCAGGACGCCACCCAGAACGACGATTACGAGGCCTACAAGGAGTTCGCCTCGATGATCAACGACCAAGAGGAGCGCCTGCAGACCCTCCGCGGGCTGCTGGACTTCGACACCGAGGAGCGCGAATCGATCCCCATCGAGGAGGTCCAGCCGGTCGAGGAGATCACCCAGCGCTTCTTCTCGGGGTCGATGTCGTTCGGCTCGCTCAGCAAGGAAGCCCACGAGACCCTCGCCGCGGGGATGAACCGCGTCGGCGGCTTCGCGGGCACGGGCGAAGGTGGTGAACCCGTCGAACGGTTCGGCACCGAACGCGAATGTGCGAACAAACAGGTCGCTTCGGGCCGCTTCGGAGTGACGAGCTACTACCTCGCCAACGCCGAGATGCTGGAGATCAAGATGGCCCAGGGATCGAAACCCGGTGAAGGTGGCCATCTCCCCGGTGAGAAGGTCAACGAGATTATCGCCGACACCCGCTCGACGACGCCGGGTGTGCCGCTGATCTCGCCGCCGCCACACCACGACATCTACTCGATCGAGGATCTGGCCCAGCTCATCCACGACCTCAAATGTTCGAACAAGGACGCTGGCGTCCACGTCAAACTCGTCTCCGAGGCGGGCGTGGGCGTCATCGCGGCCGGCGTCTCGAAAGGCAAGGCCGACTCGGTCCTCATCTCGGGCGCGTCCGGCGGGACCGGGGCCTCCCCACAGACGTCGATCAAGAACGCGGGCCTGCCGTGGGAGCTCGGGCTGGCCGAGGCCCAGCAGGTGCTCGTCGAGAACGGGCTGCGCTCGCGGATCAAGGTCCGTGTCGACGGCGGCATGAAGACCGGCCGCGACGTGCTGGTCGGCGCCCTGCTCGGAGCCGAGGAGTACGGATTTGGTACTGCGCCGCTCATCACCTGTGGCTGTCTTATGCTACGGCAGTGTCACAACAACACCTGTTCGGTCGGCGTCGCGACGCAGGACGAGGACCTGCGGGAGCGGTTCCCCGGCGACCCCGAGTACGTCGCCAACTACATGCGCCACATGGCTCAGGAGGTCCGGGAATATCTGGCCGAACTCGGCTTCGAGTCCATCGAGGAAGCGATCGGCCGGGTCGACCTGCTCGAACAGAAAGACATCGAGCATCCCAAGGCCAAGCACGTCGACCTCTCGGAACTCCTCTGGGAGCCGACGGGCGACGACCTGCAGAAGACGACCGAGCAGAACCACGGCCTGGACGAGAAACTCGACCAGGAACTGCTCGCCGAGGCCGAGCCCGCCATCGAAAACGGCGAGGGCGTCTCGATCGATCTGCGGGCCGGCAACGAGGACCGGACCCTGGGCGCGATGCTCGCCTCGGAAGTCTCGAAGAACCACGGCGAAGATGGCCTGCCCGAGGACACCATCGACATCGATGTCGAGGGCACGGGCGGCCAGTCCTTCGGTGCGTTCCTCACCAACGGGATCACGATGCACCTGGAAGGCGACGCCAACGACTACTGCGGCAAGGGGCTCTCGGGCGGCAAACTCGTCGTCGAAACCCCGGAGGACGCGAGCTACGAAGCCGACGAGAACATCCTCATCGGCAACGTTGCCCTCTACGGCGCGACCGACGGTGAGGCGTACTTCAACGGCCAGGGTGGCGAGCGCTTCGCGGTCCGCAATTCCGGCGTGAAAACGGTCGTCGAAGGCGTGGGCGACCACGGCTGTGAGTACATGACCGGCGGGATTGCGGTCATCCTCGGCGACACGGGCAAGAACTTCGGAGCCGGCATGTCCGGCGGCGAAGCCTACGTCCTCGACGAGTCTGATGACTTCGAGGACAACGTCAACAAGGACATGGTCAGTCTGGAGGCCGTCGAGAGCGAACGAGACGTCCAGATGATCAAGCGGATGATCGAGAACCACGTCCGCTACACGGGCAGCGAGAAAGGCCAGGAGGTCCTCGACAACTTCGAGGCCTACCTCGACCAGTTCGTGAAGGTCATGCCCGACGCCTACGCCGCGGTCGTCGAGGAGCGCCTCGCCGACGGCGAGGACATCCGGATCTCGCCGCCGGAGTCACCGAAGACCACTGCGACCCCAACGGAGGGTGACGACTGATGAGCAAGGAACACCCCGGCGGCTATCTCAAGAACAAGCGCGAACCGATCCACAAACGCGATCCCGAGGAGCGAAAGGACGACTTCGAAGAAGTCTGGGAGCAGGAGTGGGACGAAGACCACCTCAAGTCCCAGGGCGAGCGGTGTATGTCCTGCGGGACGCCCGCCTGCATGAGCGGCTGTCCCATCGGGAACATCATCCCCGACTGGAACGACCTGGTCTACCGGGACGACTGGAAGCGCGCCCTCGAACGACTCCATGCGACCAACAACTTCCCCGAATTCACGGGCTACAACTGCCCGGCGCCCTGCGAAAACACCTGCACGCTCAACTACAACGACGACCCCGTGACGATCAAGTCGATCGAACGGGCCATCGTCGACAAAGGCTGGGAAGAAGGCTGGATCCAGCCCGATCCGCCCGAGGAGCGCACAGACAAGGAAGTCGCTATCGTCGGGAGCGGCCCTGCAGGACTCGCGGCGGCCCAGCAGCTGAATCGCGCGGGTCACCACGTCACGGTCTACGAGCGCGACCAGAACCCCGGCGGCCTGATGCGCTACGGGATCCCGGACGCCAAATTCTCGAAGAAGAAGGTCGAGCGACGGATCGACCAGCTCCGCGAAGAGGGCATCACCTTCGAGTGTGGTGTCGAAGTCGGCGAGGACATCCCCGCCGAGAAGCTCGACGAGGAGTACGACGCGGCGTGTATCGCCGTCGGCTCACAGAAGCCGATCGAACTCCCCATCGAGGGGATCGATCTGGACGGGATCCACTACGCCATGGAGTACCTCCCGCGGGCCAACCCCGGTCAGAACGACGGCTGGGAGGTCCCCGAGGAGATGAACGCCGACGGCAAGAGCGTCGTCGTATTGGGTGGTGGGGACACCGGCGCGGACTGCGTCGGGACCGCTCACCGACAGGGTGCAGCACAGGTCGTCCAGATCGAACTGCTGCCCCGGCCGCCCGAGGAGCGCCCGGAGGGCAACCAGTGGCCCGACCAGCCCCAAACGTATGAAAAATCCTACTCTCAGGAAGAGGGTGGCGTCGAGGAGTACTGCGTCGACACCCAGCAGTTCCACGACACCGACGGCGACGGAACAGTCGACGAGCTCCGCGCTCACCGCGTCGAGTGGGAGCAGGGCGAGGACGGCTGGGAGAAAGAGGTCGTCGAGGAGGACATGCGAATCGACGCCGAGATGGTGCTGGTCGCCGCCGGCTTCCAGGGGCCCGAGGAGACGCCGTTCGACCCCCTCGACCTGGAGATGACCGAACACGGCACCTTCGAGACCGAGGATCATCAGACCAACGTCGAGAACGTCTTCGCCGCGGGCGACGCCAACTCCGGCCCCTCGCTGATCGTCTGGGCCATCGGCGACGGCCGCGATGCAGCCCGAGACATCGACGAATACCTCATGGGCGAAACGAGTCTGCCGGCGAGCCTGGAGACGGACAATCCGCCGGTCGTCTCGCGGCGGTAACGCCTTCTGGAACCGTTTTCAGAACAGATCCGTCCGACCCGACGCCGTCCACGGGTCCTCAGGCGCGTTTTCCGGGACGCGATCTGACCGATGTTGCAGTGACTTGATCCGGCCTGTGAATGCCCAGCGACGGCCCTGCCAGCTGTCGGCCTCCTCGCCCTCCGCGCTCGCCGCCTCACGCGCCGCGGCCTCCACGTCGAGTTGCGCCCGCAAGACCGCAACAATCGCAGCCGCCTCCTCGGGCTCGGCGTCCGGATTCGACTCCGCGACGGCCGCGAACAGGTATTCGTCGCTCGGTGACTCCTCCGCCATCTCAGAGCGGGATGTTGCCATGCTTGCGGTCTGGGTGGTCGACGCGCTTGCTCCGCAGTAGTTCGAGGTCGGTGATCAGCCGTGAACGGGTCTCCTGAGGTTCGATCACGTCGTCCAGATAGCCCCGATCGGCAGCAGTGTAGGGGTTGGCGAAGGCGTCGCGGTACTCCTCGATCAGTTCCTCGCGCTTGGCTTCGACGTCTTCGGCCGCCTCCAGTTCGTCGTCGTAGAGGACGTTGACTGCACCCTTCGGACCCATCACGGCGATTTCGGCGGACGGCCAGGCGTAGTTCTTGTCCGCGCCGACGTGTTTGGAGGCCATGACGTCGTAGGCCCCGCCGTAGGCTTTCCGGGTGATGACCGTCACGAGCGGGACCGTGGCCTCTGAATAGGCATAGAGAAGCTTTGCACCGTGTTTGATGATGCCGCCTTTCTCCTGGTCGGTCCCCGGCATGAACCCGGGAACGTCGACGAAGGTGAGGATCGGGATGTTGAACGCGTCACAGAAGCGCACGAACCGCGAGCCTTTGAGCGAGGAGTCGATGTCGAGCGTTCCAGCATTCACGCGGGGCTGATTCCCGACGACACCCACGGCGTGGCCGTCGAGACGGCCGAATCCGGTCACGATGTTGCGGGCGTAGTCCTCGGCGACCTCGAAGAACGATCCCTCGTCGAGGACGTCCGCGACGACGGTGTTCATGTCGTAGGGTTTCTGGGGCGCGTTCGGGACGGCGTCTCTGGCCTCTGTGCAGTCCCGTTCGGGGTCGTCCCAGGGCTCGACGCTGGGCGGATCTTCGACGTTGTTCTGCGGGAGATACGAGAGGAGATGGCGAATGTCGTCTAGCGCCTGCTCTTCGGCGCTGGGCGTGAAGTGTGCGACCCCGCTCTCGCTGGCGTGTGTCTTGGCCCCGCCCAGTTCGTCGAAGGAGACCTCTTCTCCTGTGACGGTCTCGATGACGTCCGGGCCGGTGATGAACATGTGGCTGGTCTCCTCGACCATGAACACGAAGTCCGTAATCGCCGGCGAGTACACCGCACCGCCCGCGCATGGGCCCATGATCGCCGAGATCTGCGGGACGACGCCCGACGCGAGCTGGTTGCGGTGGAAGATGTCGCCGTATCCTGCGAGCGAGTCGACCCCTTCCTGAATCCTGGCGCCTGCGGAGTCGTTGAGGCCGATGATCGGCGCGCCGACTTCCAGCGCCTTGTCCATGATCTTCACCACTTTCTCGGCGAAAACCTCGCCGAGTGAGCCACCAAACACAGTAAAGTCGTGGGCGAAGACGAAGACTGTCCGGCCGTCGACCTCGCCGTGGCCGGTCACGACGCCGTCGCCGGGAATCTTCGTCTCGTCCATGTCGAAGTTGGTGCAGCGGTGCTCGCGCAGGGCGTCGGTCTCTACGAAGGAATCATCGTCGAGAAAGTAATCGATGCGCTCGCGCGCGGTCATCTTGCCGCGGTCGTGCTGGGCCTCGATGCGTTCCTCGCCGCCGCCTTTGGCGGCCTCGGCCTTGCGCTCGCGGAGATTCTCGATGTCGTCGTCCGCTGTCACGCGGTATCCCGCCCGTCAGTCATGGACGGGACAACGGCGGTGTGCGAAAAAAGCGTTACCCGACACAGCCGGGTCATAGTGAGTACTGTCGGTCTGTTTCGCATCGACCGCACGACGTCGTGCGGTCGGAGTGGTAAATCGCTCTCAGTCGTCGGCCACTGCGTGGCTTTCCACGGGGTCGCTGTCGCGGCGGAACGCGTCGTCGAGGTGGGTGAACCCACGCCAGCGAGCCCACACTAGGACCAGCAGGATCGTCACGGCTATCATCGCCGTCTCGGTGAGGGCGGCCTCGCCGACCCACAGTGACGGTCCGTCGATCTCCAGGCGGATCAGTGCCGGCAACCCTCCCTCGACGTTGAACAGCGACGTGAGGCCGACGTTGAACGCCCAGTGGAGGCCGATCGAGAGCCACAGTCGCCCCGTCAGCACGTACGGAATCGCGAGGAGCACACCCGCGAGCCAGAAGTGCAGGTAGTCCATCGCCGTCAGCGAGTCGCCGTGGAACTCTGCGAACACCAGCGAGGAGACGGCCACCGCGATCACGACGGGGACGCCCGCGAGCCACCGCCGTGGGACGAGACGTCCGAGCGGCCGGACCAGTCCTGAGGGGACGCCTTCGGTCGCGTTGGTCACGAAGTACCCCCGGAACAGCAGTTCTTCGAGGAGAGCTACCGCGGCGTAGGTCGCGACGCTGAGGCCGAAGGCGACGACGAACAGTCCGTCCTCGGCGACGAACCAGCCGTCGATCGTTCCCCACCCCATCGCGAGGTAGATCGCCAGGACGCCGCCGGTCGTGAACAGCCCGAAGCCGACACCGACGAGAAGTTCGCGCCACCAGCGATGGTCGACCCGAAGCCCGAGCGATCGTAGCCGACGCCCATCGAGAAACCGAACCGCCAGCCAGGCCGTCAGCAGCCCTGTGAGAGCGATGCCGAACGGGGCTGCGTACTCTCCGAGGCCGGGCAGGAGCGACTCGATGGTGACCATCGTCGCGATCGTGATCGCGAGATAGAGCGCGAGCATCGTCGTGATCCGCCAGCCGGCACGGAGCCGGCGCTCGCGGCGGTTCCAGAACGGCCACGCCAAGCCTTTCCGTACCGTACCCAACGAACCCATACAGAGATGTACGTCTGGGTTAGAAATAAAATTTCAGTGACACGAACTGCCCTGGGTCGGTCTCACTCGCTACCGAAGGTCCCGCATCGCGTAGTAGAACCGCTGGAGGGCGGTGAAGTGGCCGACGACGGCGAAGACGACGAGCAGCCAACCGACGATGGTCAACCCTTCGATCGGATCGGTGACGACCGCGGCCGCGCCACCGACGAACCCGATCAGGACGAGTCGGTCAGCCCGGCCGAGCAGGCCGCCGTAGACCCGATCCAATCCCACGGCCTGGGCCTGCGTGCCGAGATAGGAAGTCATCAAAACGCCGGTCACCGCAGCGAGGCCGAGGTCGTACCGGGCGATGCCCGCGGCCAGGCCGACGAGGATGACGATGTCAGCGTAGCGGTCGAGGACGTGATCGAGCAGGTCTCCGGCCTCGCTCGCGACCTCGAGTTTCCGCGCGAGCGCGCCGTCGATCAGATCGAGCCAGCCGTTCAGAAAGACCAGGATCGCACCGACGGCGTAGAAGATCGGTTCGTCGCCACCGAGATAGAACGCGCCGGCTGCACCGCCGGCGAGCACGATCGCGAGCACGCTCACGGCGTTCGGTGTCAGGCCGAGTTTCGCGGCACCCCGAACGAACGGCCCCAGCGCCCGGTCGGCCAGCGGCCGGAGTTGGTCGAGCGTCATAGATACTCCATGTAGTCGACGGTTCCAGCACTCGGTTCACGATCCCCGGCGATGACAGCTTCGATCTCCGCGGCGACTTCCTCGGGCGTCCGGTCGGTCGTCTCGATCTCGTAGACGCGCTCCTCGCCGTGGTTCTGCACGGCGTGACCTAACACGACGTCCAGCGCCTCGCTCTCGGCGTTCTCCCGCGCCGAGCCGGCTGACTCACCGCGCTCGTTGAGTCGGCGCTCGATCTCTTCGGGCGTACACCGCAGGACGACGACCCTGTCGGCGTCGAACTCGTGGGCCAGATGGGACTCGACGATCGCGTCGCCGTGGCCGTCGAGCCACTCGGCCACGGCGTCGAGATCAGCCACGAGCGAGTCTCGGTCTTCGTCGCGCCCAGTCGTGAAGTTGCGCTCGCGGATGACGTCGTTGAGGTGAATTACCTCGAAGTCGGTGTCGAACTGGTCGAGATCGAGGTGCTCGACGGCCGTCGTCTTGCCCGTGCCGGGTGTCCCGGTGACGACAACCCTCATTCCCCCATCCCCCGTTCAGTCTTCGACATCGGCCAGCACCTCGTTGATGGTTTCGACGGCCTCGGGCGTCTGCTCGCGCGTTCCACAGGTGATCCGGATGCACTCCTCCAGGCCGAAACTCGAACAGTCCCGGACGATGACGCCCTCGCGCTGGCAGTCGTCGGCCACGGCGCTTGCGTCCCCGACTTCGGCGAGGACGAAGTTCCCGCCGCTCTCCCACGTCTCGGCCTCGAGGTGCTCGTGCATGTACTCGCGGGCCCAGCGAGCGGTTTCGATCGTCTCTTCGAGGAATTCGTCGTCGTCGAGGGCGGCCAGTCCCGCGCGACAGGCGATCTCGCTGGCGGCGAAGGGCGTGTTCACCCGGGCGTAGGCGTCACCCCACTCGGCGGGCGTGATCGCGTAGCCAAGCCGGATCCCCGCCAGCCCGTAGGCCTTCGAGAACGTCCGGAGGACGGCCACGTCGTCGCGCTCGCGGACGAGTTCGACCTTGCTCTCCCGCTCGGTGAACTCGCCGTAGGCTTCGTCGACGACCACGAGCGTCTGCTCGTCGGTCTCTGCTGCGATCTGCTCGACTTCCTCGATGGTGACCTCCGACCCTGTCGGGTTATGCGGACTCGTGAGGTAGACCATCCGCTCGCCGTCGTAGGCGTCGAGGACGCGCTCGGGCGACTGGTGGAAGTCCTCGGCCTTCGAGATGGGAAACTCCTCGACTGTGCCGTGGTGATACCGGGCGGCCATCCCGTGATAGGTGAAATCGGGGTCGGGCACGAGGACGGCCTGGCCGGGGTCGAGCATGGCGCGCGAGAGGTAATCGAGCGCGCCGTCACCGCCGTTGGCCAGCCAGATCTGTTCGTCGTCGACGTTCCAGCGATCGGCCAGTTTGGCGATGAGGTCCGTGTGCGATGACTTGGGATAGTAGTGGACGTCTTCGGCGACGTCGCGGATGGCCGCGACGGCCTTCGGTGAGGGCCCGAGGGCGTTCTCGTTCGAGGAGAGTTTGATCAGGTCGTCGGGATCGAGACCGAGTTCCCGGGCGACCTCCTCGATGCCGCGGCCCGCGCGGTAGATCGAGAGATTCGAGAGGTCCCGTGGTTCCATACCTGTGGCAAGCGGACGGCGGGTCTTAAGCGTGCCCAAGGCGTGTCGACGCGTTTCGTCCGACAGACTGACCTGCCGTGTCGTATTGCTAACCGCCACGGCTGACCTGCCGTGTCGTATTGCTAACCGCCACGGCTGACCTGCCGTGTCGTACTACCAACCGAAACGACTACCACGCGAGCCAGTAACTATCAGTCAGGAAATGCCGCTGCTGATCGACATTCGAAAACTCCGCATCATCAATCAGTTGATGCGCAGCGGAACCGAGAACGTCACCGAGGCGCTGGCGACGCTGGCCGACGTCGAATCGAGGGTCGATATCAAGAGCCTCTCGTTCGTCGAGCCGGCCGACATCGCCGCCGAGATCGGCACCGACGAACTCTACAGTGCGTCGATCCAGCTTCGAGAACCTCCCTACGGTGTCTTTCTGCTCACCTTCCCGCGGGAAACCGGCGAAGAGATGGCCGCGCTGATGACTGGGACAGCGGTCGACGGTGAGTTCAACCAACTTCAGGAGAGTGCACTCCAGGAGATGTGTAACATCCTCACCTCGGGATTCATCGACGGCATCGCCAACACCCTCGGGACGACCATCGATATGGAGACGCCGGAGCTGCGCTACTCCAGCGGGGTTACCGTCGCCGAACAGACCCTCTCACACGTTCGCAAGGACTCGCTGTCGATCGTCCTCGACTCGATGATCGACGTCGCCGACGAGGACGCGGCGTTCAAAGTTCGAGTCTTTTTGGTCCCCGATCCCGGCTCGTTCGTCAACCTGCTCGATCACCTCTCGGTCGAGGAGATCGCCGACCGCGCCGAATCAAAAGGCGAACTCCCCTGATTCTGTGGCCGTGGATCCTCCACATTGAAGGCGGTCCCGTTCCCCCACTCGCGTATGAGTATCGAGCTCGCAAGCCTGTACGCGATCCACCTCGTCTTCGCCGGTCTCTGGGCCGGCGCTGTCGTGTTCGTGACGTGGGGAATTCTCCCGCTCGCAAGAGACGGAACTCTCGACGCGGCCCCGCTGGAATCGATCACCGGACGCCTGAAATTGCTCTCCCGGGTCAGTGCCGTCATTCTCCCGCTCACCGGCATCCGGATGGCGATGTTGTTGAGCTACACCGAGACAGCCATCCTCTTCGAGACGACCCGCGGCCACCTCCTGATCGGGATGATCGTCCTCTGGCTCGTGTTGATGGGGCTGGTCGAGGTCGGCGCGAGCAAACTCACGTCGGGGACGAGCCAGCAGAAGGTCCGCGAGCCCGCTCGCGAGGCCCGGCCGTTCCTTCTCGCGGCGACTGCCGTCGCCGTCCTGCTGCTGATCGACGCCGGTGCAATCTCCGGTGGACTGTAACCGACGACTCTATCTTTATCTCTTTCTGATAATTTCAGTCGATGTTAAGGTATCCGCGAGCGAATAGTCTGGTAGACCAGCGATCGAAGCGCTGGTACGGTGTTCATTATGAAAGGCATACAGGACGCAGTGGCGATCGTAACGGGCGGGAGTACTGGTATCGGGCGCTCGGCGGCCATTCGCTTCGCTGAGGAGGGGGCATCGGTCGTCGTCGCCGACGTCAACGTCGACGACGGCGAACAGACCGTCGCCGCCATCACAGACGCGGGTGGCGAAGCGACGTTCGTAGAGACGGACGTCAGCGACGAGGCCGACGTCGAGGCGATGGTCGAGACGGCAGTCGAGACCTACGGCGGGCTCGACTTCGCGTTCAACAACGCGGGGATCGAAGGCGAGACTGGCTCGGCCTCCGAACAGCCGACGACCAACTGGGAGCGCGTGATCGACGTCAACCTCAAGGGTGTGTTCAACTGTATGCGCGCCGAGATTCCGGCGATGCTCGAGAGCGGTGGCGGTTCGATCGTCAACACAGCCTCCATCGCGGGCGTCGTCGGCTTCCCAGGGCTGAGCCCCTACGTGGCCAGCAAGCACGGTGTGATCGGGCTGACCAAGACGGCTGCTATCGAGTTCAGCGGTGACGGCGTTCGGGTCAACGCGATCTGTCCGGGCGTCATCGAGACGCCGATGGTACAACGCTCTCAAGAAGACTCCCCCGAGCAGATGGAGCAAGTGAAAGCCGCGACGCCGATGGGTCGGATCGGCCAACCCGAAGAGATCGGCGACGCTGCCGTCTGGCTCTGCTCGGACGACGCCTCGTTCGTCACCGGCGAATCGCTGGTCATCGACGGCGGCTACGTCACGCAGTAAGGCCCAGTCACCGCCGCTGAGGCCTCAGTTCCCGCCGCACTATTGTTGCGCGAGGCGCTCTACGATGTCGTCTGCGACCCTGAGTGCGAGCGCTGCGATTGTCAGCGTCGGGTTCATCGCGCCCGCAGTGACGAAGACGCTACTCGAAGCGACCCAGCAGTTTTCGAGGTCGTGCGTCCGGCAGCTGGGATCGACCACGCTCGACGCTGGATCGTCGCCCATCCGGGTCGTCCCCATGTGGTGGAACGCCGGCCCGGTCGAATCCGGGCCGACGACCCACTCGACGTCGGCGTCGAGTTCGTCGAGGATCGAGCGCTGGACCTCGTTTGCCCGTTCGATCGTCGCCCGATCCCGGTCGCTGATCGACCACTCGATCTCCGGGACGGGATTGCCGTGATCGTCCGTCCGCTCGGTGTCGAGCGTGACGCGATTGTCCGCGCGGGCCTCCTGCTGGACTAGCCCGGCGACCTCGAGATAGTTGCCGTAGGTCTCGCGTAGACTCCCGAGCAGGTCGTCGCCCCATTCGTCGGCGTGGAGGGCATCCTCGACGGGCGAGGGACCGGCGTAGTTCAGGAATTCGAGTTTGATCGGCATGTGGTCGTCGCTGTCGTAGAACTGGTGGGTCTCGGTCGTGTTGAAGCCGACGTGCTTCTGACGCGTGGGACGGTCGACCGTCCCGCCGACCCGCGCTGCGAGGTGCTCCGTGAAGAACCGGCCCACCAGCCCCGACGAATTCGCGAGGCCGTCCGGATACTGTTCGCTCGAAGAGAGCAAGAGGAGTCGCGGAATCTCGATCCCCCCGGCCGCGAGTACGAACTCGCGGGCTTCTTGCCTGTGCTCTTGGCCATCCGGGGTCGCGTAGACCGCGGCCTCGACTTGCTCGCCCGCGTCGTCGTGTTCGAGTCGTTGAACGGGCGCGCGGTCGATCACTCGCGCACCTTCGTCCTCGGCTTTCCGGACGTGGACGGTCGCGTCGTACTTCGCGCCGGAGGCACAGATGGGCTTGCACGTCCCGTAGCCGACACAGGCACCGCGGCCGTCGTAGGGTTCGGAGTTCCGAGCGTTCGGAATCGAGTGGGTCGTGATCTCCAATCGCTCGCAGGCAGGGGCGAAGATCGAGTCGCTGTGCGAAGGCGGAAACGCCGGCAGCGGAAACGGCTCGTTCCGCGGCGGTGCAAAGGGGTTGTCGTCGGCCCCGGCGACGCCGATGGCCTGCTCGGCGTCGGCGTAGTACGGCCGCAGGTCACTGTAGTCGATCGGCCAGGGATCGCCGCCGTTTTCGCCGTCGAAATCGCGTTCGTGCAGACGCATCACCATCCCCTGCCAGTGGAGGCTGGTCCCGCCGACGCCTTTCACGCGAGCGTGATTGAGGGGATAGTGCATCTCACCCGAGGAGGTGTAGGCGTCACGCGGCCCGCCCACGTCCCAGACTGACTGGGGTGGGTGGGCGGGACGGATCGACCGTTCCATCCGCTCGATCCGCTCTTCGAAGTCGAATCTGGGGCCGGCTTCGAGGACGACTACCTCGTAGCCCGCGCTGGCCAGGCGGTGGGCGACGAGCGCGCCTGCCGGTCCCGCACCGACGATACAGACGTCGACTCGCTCCGAAGCGGACCGATCTCGCGCCATTCGGCGTGGCTTAGGCAAGCCTAAACTTAGGCGTTGTCGTTGCGGCTCGGGAGCCAGGGGCGTGGTTGGGGCCAAGAATCTGCGGTGACGACGGAAAATCGGGCGTCAGCGGGACGGTGGAGGGCCGAGCGCCAGCGAGGTGGAGGAGCGTCGCTGTCAGCGGGTTCTCAGCCGTGGTGGATTCGGCGGTAGGCCACGTAGGAGTACACTGTCGTCACGAGCGCGACGACGGCGACGGGGCCGACGAGGAACGCCGTCGCGTACTCCGGGACGACGAGCGCACCGAGGGTGACGACGCCGGCTACTTTGAACAGGGGTCCGGCTCGCTCGTGCGTTCGGTCCCACACCTGCTCGTCGGTCAGCGTCCAGGGCGTTCGGATGCCGACGAACCAGTTCTGCTCGGCGCGGTCGAGGACGAACCCGACGGCGACGTACAGCGCGGCCACGGCCGGCGTGACGAGCTGGAAGATAGACGCCTCGACGCCGACGTTGACCAACAATAGGACGGCGTGGACGTACGACAGCAGTGCGACCGTCCCGACCGCGAACCACTCGTAAGCGGCCTGAAACTCCCGGATGTTGCTCCCGAGCGGATCGATCCGTGGGATGACGGCGAACATCGCCAGGATGGCGACACTCAGCGCAGGGAGGAGAGCCATCGCGACCCAGCGAGGCGCGTAGCCGTCCGCCTCGCCAGCAGCGTTCCAGTGGGTGACGACCTCCTGGGGGAGTTCTGGGGCGGCGAGCAGGCTCGCGACCCCGGCGGCCGCGGCGATCGCCAGACCGAGTCCGTACCGATGCGTCGAGTGCATGGGTGTGTGACCTCACTCGGACCATCGAACGGATACGGTATAAAAAAGGGAACAGAGTTTCAGGCTCGGAAAGTCGGGCTTCGCCACCTGCGTCGTGGCTGGTCTGTCACTCCGCCTGCCGGACCTCGTGTTCGAGCGTCCCCACGCCCTCGATCTCGACTTCGACGTGATCGCCGTCGGTCAGCGGTCCGACGCCCTCGGGCGTCCCGGTCGCGATCACGTCGCCCGGCTCCAGCGTCATGTACGCCGTGATCTCCGCGATCAACTCCGGGATGGAGAAGATGAAGTGCTCGATCGAGGAGTCCTGGCGCGTCTGGCCGTTGACCCGCAGTCGAATGGCCGCGTCGTCGGGAATATCCTCGGTCAGGACCGGCCCCATCGGCGCGGCGTTGTCGAATGCCTTCCCGCGGATCCAGTTCTGCTCGCGGTCCTGATCGTCACGGTTCGAGATGTCGTTGAAACAGGTGTACCCGCGGATGACATCTTCGGCGTCCTCCGGGGCGACGTCTTTGCACTGGCGGTCGATGACGACCGCGAGCTCGGCCTCGTGCTCGACCCGATCCTTGCCTTCGGGGAGCGTGATCGTCGAGCCGTGGGTCGCGACGGCGTTGGGCGGTTTGAGAAACAGCAGCGGCCGGTCGGGTACGTCCTCGCCACGTTCGTCGGCGTGTCTGGCGTAGTTACGCCCGACGCAGACGATCTTCGTCGGTTCGGACGGGGCCAGCACGTCCACCTCCTCGAGGTCGTAGGCGTCGTCGCCGAAGTGAACGTGGTCGTCGTGCCACAGCCCCTCACGTACGGTGCCAGCCGGATCGCGGAATCGTACGTCGTCCATACCCGGAGCCACGACCGGCCGGGAGAAAAGCCTGCGGGACCGCGGCTGGCCCTGACGACTCAGGTTCGATCCCTTTTCCCCGCTCGGGCTCGAAACTCTGGTATGGAAGAACAGCGCCGGGTTCGCGTGCTTCCCGGCCCGGAGTCGGGGACGCTTCGGCTCCTCGATCGGGAAACGTTCGATCCGGTCGTCGTCCGGCTCGACGGGAGCGACGCGCGTCTCGACGACGTCCACCCTGGATATCTCCTCGACGCAACGCTCGACTGGTCGGCCCCCGAGCCGGCAGTCGAGAGATTCACTGTGCAGCGGTCGACGCTGTACACGTTCGCCGACGGGATCGAACCGGTGTTCGAGGTCGCCCGAGACGTCTGGCAGGAGGCGCGCGCGAGCGGTGACGGGATGAACAGCCGCGTGACACACAACACCGACGGCGAAGCCAACGGCGTCTGTTACGTCTTCGCCGAGCCCCCACTCGAAGATCGACTCACGGAGTTCCGCGAAGGGGCACGGCCGATCGAACCGCTGATCGACCGAGTCAACGAGAGTGCCGACGTCGCTCCGCGGGAGGTGTTCGTCCTCCGACCGGCGGACGGTGCGTTCGTCGTCGTCACGATCGCCTTCGAGAAGGGCGGCCACTTCGCGGATACGCTTCGGGAGACGTACTCGTGTGAGCGGCCGGCCGAACCGCTCGGGTGAGGGGCGGCTGTCCTCCTCTCAGCCGTGTGGCGTGAACGGGAAGACTCATCACTGGTCGAGATCCAAGATGACGGATATAATGACCGTGCTGGATCCCGGTGTCGTTCGGTCACGCCCCCCACACCGGCCGGCAAAGAGAACGACTCTTGGGCGCGAACGACTATCTCTGGATACAACGATGACGACCCTTCTTTCGACACCACGGATGGCCTGGCTCGAGGTGATGGAATGACACGGGAGTTACAATCGACGCGTCGCCGATATCTGGCAGGACTCGGCGCGACGGCAGTCACTGCCGGGTTGGGACTCGGTGCTGGGACGGCGTCGGGGACCGTCGCCGAGGCTGGATGGACTCAATTTGGGTACGACACGGCGAATTCGGGCCACGCCCCGGGAAACCGTGGGCCGAAACTGAACATCGAACAGCGGTGGCGGTTTCGGTCGTCCGGGGCTGGTTCGTCAGCAGCGGTCACCGAGGACACGGTGTTCGCCGGCCTCGACGACAACGTCTACGCGATCGCGACCGACGACGGTTCTGAGCGCTGGCAAGCGCGGTGGCAACAGACGATCACGTCGGCGCCGTCGGTCCGCGGCGATTTCGTCTACGTAGGTGCGGAGAACAACATCTACGGCCTGAATCGTGCCGACGGCGACACTGAGTGGGTGGTCAGCACGAGCGGGAGAGTGACAGCCGCGCCGGCAGTCACGTCCGAGATGGTGATCACCGGCAGTCAGGACGGCTGGATCTACGCGCTCGACCGTCAGAACGGAAGCGAGCGCTGGTCACGGAAGACCGATCTCTTCGACTCCGTTTCTGCGGGCGCTGCCGTCGCGGACGGGACCGTCTACGTCGGTGACGAACGCGGATTCGTCTACGCGTTTGCTGCAACGGACGGCTCCAAACAGTGGCGCTATCGCTGTCAGGGGGCGATCGAGAACGCGGTGAGTGTCGTCGACGGGACCGTCTACGCCAGCGACGCGACCGGGCGTGTCTACGCGCTCGACGCTAGCGACGGTTCCGAGCAGTGGGTCTTCGACTCCGAGAGTGCGGGGACGTCGTCGGTCGCCGTCACCGACGAGGCAGTCTACGTCGGCAGCGAGGACGGCTTCCTCTACGCGCTCGACGTCTACGACGGCTCGGAGTCGTGGTCGTACCAGACAGCTGGTGCAGTCCACGCGCCGGCAGTGGCCAACGGCGTCGTCTACGCGGGCAGCGAGGACGGGTCAGTCTACGCGCTCGAAGCGGACGGCGGAGACGAACAGTGGACGTTCGACACCGGTGGGCCAGTCGAATCGTCTCCAGCGGCGTACGACGGGACCGTCTACGTCCAGAGTAGCGACCGCGGTCTGTTTGCGATCGAGCAGTCGGTCGAGGCCGTGATCTCCTTCAGCCCGGAGAAACCGGCCGCCGACGAACGAATTCGATTCGACGCCACGGGGTCGAAACCGTCCGACCTCATCGTCTCCTACGAGTGGGAGATCGACGGCAAGACGCTGAGCGGTGAGACTGCCGGCTACTCGTTTTCGACGAAGGGCAATCGAGACATCCGGTTGACGGTCGAAGACAAGTTCGGAAACGTCGATACGGCAATCCGTACGGTTCCAGTCGCAGGGATCGCACCGACGGCCGGGTTCAGCGTCTCGCCCTCGAATCCGAATCCAGGCGACACGGTCATCTTCTCGGCCGGGCGCTCCTCGGACCCGGACGGGGAAATCGTCGAGTACAACTGGGTCATCGGCACCGATTCGTACTCGGGATTGACAGTCCCCTATACGTTCCCCGAGACGGGATCGTACTACGTCGAGTTGACCGTCATCGACGACGACGGTGCCACTGATAGCGTGAGTTCGAACGTTCGTGTCGAAGCGGCGACGACGCCCACGCCGACGCCTCCAGATACCACGACAGCCACCCCGACGGCTACGCCCACCCCGACAGAGACACCGACGACGACTCCGTCCGAGGCGGCTCTGGATGGCCCGGACAGTGGATCGGCCGGCGGTTCGACTGGCGGCAGTGGCGACTCGATGGACGAGTGGCTACAGATCGGGACCGGCGGTCTCGCGAGCTTGCTCGGCCTCGCCGGCTGGCTCCACTTCGACGTGACCGGGTCCGACGAACCGACCGACTCGGCGACTGGCGCGCCCAGAGCAGCCGACGGCAGCGGGGTCGAGTCGACCGACGGGTCGGCTGGCGAGACGGAGTCAGACGAGTCCGCTCCGTCCGAATCCTCGACCGAGACCGAGTCAATGGACGAAACCGGCGGATCGGCCGGTGACGCGGCGACGGAAAGTGACCGGGATTCGAGTGCGGAGACGACGCCCACGGACGACGAGTCGCCCGACGAGTCAGCGTAACGTCGTTTCTCAACCCTTTTATCGCCGTGCCGGTATTGTCCCAACATGAGCGAGCAGGACGGGACGTCCGACGCAGCCGACGACGAACGAGAGACTACGGAGTCGGAAGCGAATGGAGACGCCGAGTCCGGAGCGGCGTCGACGGCGGCCGGAGAACAACCACAGGACGAGGACCACTCGTCAGAATCGACCCCGTCCGAGCAGGCGGCCGACGAGGCCGCCGATGAAGAGACCGACTCCGACGCTGGGACATCGAATAGAGACGTGGCCTACGAGTCCCGGGACGACAGCGACGTTGATCTCGACGTGGCAGACGACATCGTCGAGTACGTCGAGTCGACACCTGCAGCGGAAGTCGCCGACGAGATCGCGACGCTCCGATTCGAAGTCGACACGCTCGAATCTGACGTCGCCGAATACGAACAGGAGCTCGAGGATCTCAAATCGAGGATCAGGCGCAAACAAGCCGACTTCGAGAACTACAAAAAGCGGATGCAAAAACGGCGCGAGGAGGAACAGGCCCGTGCGACCGAGGATCTCGTGACGAGATTGCTCGACGTTCGTGACAACCTCACACGAGCGCTCGAACAGGACGAGGATACCGACATTCGCGACGGCGTCGAATCGACGCTCAAGCAGTTCGACCGCATCCTCGAAGACGAGAACGTCGAACCAGTCGAGCCAGAACCCGGCGACGAAGTCGATCCAGAACGACACGAAGTTCTCGTCCGGATGGATTCCGAGCAGCCCCCAGGGACGATCGCGCAAGTGCACCGCCCCGGCTACGAGATGGCCGGGAAAGTGATCCGGACGGCACAGGTCGCCGTCAGCGAAGAAGAGTGATCGATTTTTGAGAGTAGTGGACGCGATCGAGCACTCTGAAAGCGGTCGGTTTATATGCATCGGACAGACGGCTACCTGAGCGCTCAGACGTCGTTCCGTGGCTGTATTCGTGGGGGCGTGTGTCGGGCTGTCTAGCAACTTTTAACCGGGTCTGACGGATAGGTCAGCCTAACATGGCATCCAACAAGATCCTCGGTATCGACCTGGGGACGACGAATTCCGCGTTCGCGGTGATGGAAGGTGCAGACCCCGAAATCATCGTCAACAGCGAAGGTGACCGGACGACGCCCTCCGTCGTTGCGTTCGACGACGGCGAGCGACTTGTCGGCAAGCCGGCCAAGAACCAGGCCGTCAAGAACCCCGACGAGACGATCGCCTCGATCAAGCGCCACATGGGCGAGGACGACTACACGGTCGAACTCGACGGCGAGGAGTACACACCCGAGCAGGTCTCGGCGATGATCCTCCAGAAGATCAAACACGACGCCGAAGAGTATCTCGGCGACGAGATCGAGAAGGCCGTCATCACGGTTCCCGCCTATTTCAACGACCGTCAGCGCCAGGCGACCAAGGACGCCGGCGAGATCGCCGGCTTCGAGGTCGAACGGATCATCAACGAGCCGACCGCCGCCTCGATGGCCTACGGCCTGGACGACGATTCGGACCAGACCGTCCTGGTATACGACCTCGGTGGGGGGACCTTCGACGTCTCCATCCTCGATCTCGGTGGTGGCGTCTACGAGGTCGTCGCTACGAACGGTGACAACGACCTCGGTGGGGACGACTGGGACGAGGCGATCATCGACTGGCTCGCCGAGGAGTTCGAGAACGACCACGGGATCGATCTGACCCAGGATCGGCAGGCGCTCCAGCGTATGAAAGACGCCGCCGAAGAGGCCAAGATCGAACTCTCTTCCCGGAAGGAGACCGAGATCAATCTGCCCTTTATCACTGCGACGGACGACGGCCCGGTCCACCTCGAACAGAGTCTGACTCGCGCGACGTTCGAGAGTCTCACGGAGGATCTGGTCGACCGGACGGTCGGCCCGACCGAGCAGGCGCTTTCTGACGCCGGCTACGACAAGAGCGACATCGACGAGGTGCTGCTGGTCGGTGGCTCGACCCGGATGCCGCAGGTACAGGAGAAAGTCGAGGACCTCACCGGCAAGGAGCCGAAGAAGAACGTCAACCCCGACGAGGCAGTCGCGCTGGGTGCTGCCATCCAGGGCGGCGTCCTGTCGGGTGACGTCGACGACATCGTGCTGCTGGACGTGACGCCGCTGTCGCTGGGTGTCGAGGTCAAAGGCGGCCTGTTCGAGCGACTCATCGAGAAGAACACGACGATCCCGACCGAGGAGTCCAAGATCTTCACGACGGCCGCCGCGAACCAGACGCAGGTGCAGATCCGCGTCTTCCAGGGCGAACGTGAGATCGCTGCCGAGAACGAGCTACTCGGCGAGTTCACCCTCGCGGGTATCCCCCCAGCCCCCGCGGGGACCCCGCAGATCGAGGTCACCTTCTCTATCGACGAGAACGGCATCGTCAACGTCTCGGCAGAGGACAAGGGCTCGGGCAACAAGGAAGACATCACCATCGAGGGTGGTGCCGGCCTGAGCGACGACCAGATCGAGGAGATGCAAGAAGAGGCCGAGAAGCACGCCGAGGAAGACGAGCAGCGCCGCCAGCGCATCGAGGCCCGCAACGAGGCCGAGGCGGCGGTCAGGCGTGCCGAGACGCTTCTGGAAGAGAACGAGGAGAACGTCGACGACGACCTCGCGACCTCGATCGAGGAGAAGATCGACGACGTGGAGGAAGTCCTCGAAGACGAGGACGCCGACACCGAGGACTACGAGGAGGCTACCGAGACCCTGACCGAGGAACTGCAGGAGATCGGCAAGCAGATGTACCAGGAGCAGGCCCAGCAAGCCGCTGGCGGCGCTGGTGCCGGCCCGGGCGGCGCAGCGGGAGCCGGTCCAGGCGGTGCAGCGGGCGCTGGCGGTGCGGCCGGCCAGGGCGAGGAGTATGTCGACGCCGACTTCGAAGACGTCCAAGAAGACGACGAGGACGAGCAGTAGCGAGTCCGAGGAGTCTTCTTGGGCCCGGAAGTCGAGTGTAGCGACGTCTTCCGGAGTTTCAGAAAGCGACCGATGGGAGCTTTCTGAAGACGAGCAGTAGCGAGGTTTTCCAAGAAGACGACGAGGACTGAGTCGTCTGCTCGATCTGGACTCCGAAGAGGAACGAGAGCGAAGCTCCCGAAAGAACTGTTTATTTCTGTCGAAGGATGCCGAGTAGATCGTCTGACGGCGATGTCTCGAAGTGAAGACGGTCCCCCAGAGAGTCGCGAACAGTCGCTTCGGTCGAGGTGTGAATTCGGGAGACTGCGGGCGTGAAAGTCCCGTTTTCTCGTCGCGAAACAACCGGAACAACCCGAAACGATCGGTTGGGTCTTTTAGGTAGTACGACGAGAGACGGGACATGAGCGTCGCCCGCGTCCAGTGTCCGAACTGTGGCTTCGAAGTGGAAGACGACACGGAGTGCGCCCTCTGTGAAGCGGCCCTCGACGACGACACTGCCCAGGAGTAGCCCCCCAGCGAGGACAGCCAGCAGTTCTTGCACCCTGGCGAGGGGATTTATTCGTCCCCGCATTAGCACGGGTGTGTCCTCGCCGTACGAGATCCTCGGTATCGACCCCGATGCCGACGAGCAGACCCTCGTCGACGCCTACAGGAAGCGAGTCAAAGAGGCGCACCCGGACCACGGTGGCTCTCGTGAGGAATTCCAGACAGTCAAGGAAGCATACGAGGCCATCCGGGACGGCGAGGCCGACGCGGGCGCTACGGCTCGGGCGTCTCAGAGTGAGTCGCCGACACCGTCGCGATCACCGAAACGGGCGCGCGAGTCGACCACCTCGGGGGATTCGAGTGCGGCAACCGCACCGGAATCGTCGCAGGATCGTCCCGAACAGACGGTCACGGTCGAATACCTCAACTACGAGGTGCTGGACGATTACGGCTGGGAGGTCGCGGACGACGATCTCTTCGAGAAGGCCGGGCGGGCAGAGTTAGATTACGAGGATTACGGAAAGTTCGTGGTCAAGAACAACGAGACGCTGCTGGAGGCGGCCGAGAACAGGGGCTTCGCCTGGCCGTTCGCCTGCCGCGGCGGAGCATGCACCAACTGTGCGGTCGCCATCGTCGACGGCGAGATGCCGCCGCCAGTCGGGCACATCCTTCCCGACGAGATGATCGAGAAGGGGATCAGACTCTCCTGTCTGGCTGCGCCCGTGACCGAACACACGCAAGTCGTCTACAACGTCAAGCACATGCCCGGCGTCGAGGAACTACTCCTGTCGCCGAGTCGTTTCGAGAAAGCCCACTCCGACTAGTTTTCGGGCTCGACCCGCGAGAGTCGCATCGCGTTGCCGGTGACGGCCGTCGTCATGCCGGCGTCGCCCGCGAGGACGGCCAGCCAGATCGGGACGTAGCCGAACGGGACTGCAATTGCGAGGCCAGCCTTGACTGCCAGACTCGACCAGATGTTCTGTCTGATGACGCCGTTGGCGTCGCCGGCGAGTTCGTAGAGGTACGGGAGCTTCGAGAGGTCGTCGCTCAGCAGCGCGATGTCGGCCGTTTCGAGGGCGGTGTCGGTCCCGGCAGCGCCCATCGCGACGCCGACCGTCGCCGTGGCGAGTGCGGGCGCGTCGTTGATCCCGTCACCGACCATCGCCACCCCCTCGTCGTACTCCTCGACGAGTTCGTCGATGGCGTCGACTTTCTGTTCGGGCAGCAGTTCGGCCCGGTAGTCGTCGACACCGACCTGTTCGGCGATCGCACGGGCAGTCCGCTCGTTGTCGCCGGTCAGCATCACAGTCGTTTCGACGCCGAGGTCTTTGAGTCGGGCGACGGTCCGCTTTGCCTCGGGGCGAACCTCGTCGGCCACGGCGATGACGCCTTCGAGTTCCTCGTCGGTCCCGACCAGCACGACCGTCTTGCCCTCCGACTGGAGTTTCGGGACGGTGTCTTCCAGCAGATCCAGGCAGTTGTTCCGGTCGCAAAGTTGCTGGGCGGTGCTCGTGACGACCCCGCCGTCAGTCGTGGCGTGGACGTGGCTGAGGTCGAAGCCCAACTCCTCGAACAGTCCGGGTTTGCCCGCGAAGTGCGGTGTTCCGCCGAGATCTGCTCGGACGCCCTTGCCGGTGATGCTCTCGAAGTCCTCGATCTCGCGCTCCGAGCCGCCGGCCCCGCTCGCCTCGGCGACGATTGCCTCGCCGATCGGGTGCTCGCTGCGGGCTTCCAGGCCGCGGGCACACTGGAGGACCTCGTCTTCCGTGTTGCCGCCCAGCGGGATCACGTCCGTCACGGTGAGTTCGCCCCTCGTGAGAGTGCCCGTCTTGTCGAAGGCGACGGCGTCGACAGCGCCCATCGCTTCGAGGTGATTGCCGCCCTTGATCAGCACGCCGTTCTTCGCGGCGCTGGTGATTCCCGAGACGACCGAGACGGGTGTCGAGATGACGAACGCACAGGGGCACGCAAGCACGAGCAGCGTCAGGCCGTAGACGACTGCGGTCGACCAGGTCACGCCGAAGACCAGGGGCGTTCCGAGGGTCGTCACGATCGCGAACGCGACGACTGCGGGCGTGTAGTACGACGAGAAGCGCTCGACGAACTGCTCGCGCTCGGTCTTGTTCGACTGGGCGTCCTCGACTAGCTCGACGATCCGCGAGAGCGTGTCCTCGCCCGCCGCCGAGGTCACTTCGACTTCGAGATACCCCTCCTCGTTGATCGTCCCGGCGAAGACCTCCTCGCCGACGGTCTTGTCGACGGGGACGCTCTCGCCGGTAATCGGTGCCTGATTGACCGCGCTCGCGCCGTCGACGACCGTCCCGTCCATCGGAATCTTCTCGCCGGGCTTGACCACGACGACGTCACCCACTGCGACCTGCTCGACCGGAACCGTCTCGGTCTCGTCGCCGCGTTTGACCGTCGCCTCGTTCGGCGAGAGGTCCATCAACTCTCGCAGCGACTCCCGAGCGCGGTCCATCGAGTAGGTTTCGAGCAACTCGGCGACGCTGAACAGGAACGCAAGCGTTGCGGCTTCGAGATAGAGTGGCTCGCCGAAGCCGACCGACGCCAGGAGTGCGCCGAGGATCGCGATCGACATCAGGAAGTCGATGTCGAGATTCAGATTGCGCGCCGAGTAGTAGCCGTTCCGCACGATCTCCTGACCGCCGATCGCGACCGCGAGCAGGAAGGCGACGTCCGCGAGGAAGAACTCGCTGTTGGCCAGTTCCCCGACGAGTGCATTCTGGCTCGTGAGGACGAACTCGAATACCAGTCCGAGCGCGACGAAGACGCCGCTAACCCAGGTCTTGATCGCTCGGTTGCTCGTCCAGATGCTCTCGCGCTCCGGTTCCGCCCCATCCTCGTGGCCGCCGCCCGTCACCTCGTAGCCTGCACCTTCGATCGCGCCGACGATGGTTTCGGTGGTGACGGCGGAATCGTCGTAGGTGACGACGACGGTCCCGGATGTGGGTCGCGTCTCGTAGTCGACGATTCCCTCGACAGAGCCGAGCGCGTTCTCGACTTTGCCTGCACACGACGCACAGTCCATCTCCGGAACCGAGAACGTCACTGTCTGCTCGTCGGCTTTTCCGACGCTGTAGCCAGCTTTCTCGACCCGCTCCTCGATTTCCGCGGCCGACGTCGAACCCGGATCGTAGGTCACTGACAGACGACCGCTCGTGACCTGCGGATCGACCGTCTCGATCCCGTCGAGCTTCTCGACGCTCGTCTCGACTTTGCCCGCGCACGAGGCACAGTCCATCTCCGGGACGCTGTAGGACGCGGTATCGACAGTTCGAGTGTCGTCCCGTCCATTTTCGTTCATTATCCGGCTCTAGGCAACGACCGTTTATTAAATCCGCTGTTACAAATGCGTCCTGAGGTGCCGTATATTGGTAATTAAACGCAGTTGAGTTAATAATTATACCACTGCGGTCAGTTCATCCCCGAACACCGAGCAGTCGGAGCCCGTTCAGTGAGACCACGACGGTCGAGCCTTCGTGGCCGACGACTGCCAGCGGGAGCGGGATGCCACTGGTGAGGATCGCGAGTACCATCACGCCGATCGCGCCGAAGGAGATCGCGAGGTTCACCATCAGCGTCGTTCGGGTCTTTCGGCTCAGTCCGAGGACGTACGGCAGTTTACCGAGGTCGTCGCCCATCAGGACGACGTCAGCC
This sequence comes from Halapricum salinum, assembly GCF_004799665.1. NCBI lineage: Archaea > Methanobacteriati > Methanobacteriota > Halobacteria > Halobacteriales > Haloarculaceae > Halapricum > Halapricum salinum. The sequence continues at coordinate 3,311,244 of NZ_CP031310.1, read as the reverse complement.
GTTTCGAGGGCGACGTCGGTCCCGGCACCGCCCATCGCCACGCCGAGGGTGGCTGTAGCGAGCGCGGGCGCGTCGTTGACGCCGTCGCCGACCATCGCCACGCCGTCGAATTGGGCGACGAGTTCGTCGATGGCGTCGACTTTCTGTTCCGGGAGTAGCTCCGCTCGAACCGCGTCGACCCCGGCTTCTGCGCCGATCGCTTCCGCGACGCGCTCGTTGTCCCCGGTGAGCATGACGACGTGTTCGATCCCGAGGGCACGCAGTCGCTCGATCACCGCCGGGACGCCCTCCCGGAGCGTGTCGGTGTAGGCCAGCCAGCCGACGATCCGCCCGTCGCCGTCGTTTTCGACGCCGACGAGCACGCTCGTCTTCCCGTCGGCTTCGAGCTCTGTGATCTCGCGGTCGCCCATCTCGATGCCGTCGAAGGTCGTCGAAAGCGACTCGAAGTAGCGTCGGTTCCCGATGTGGATCGTCCGCCCCTCCACGCTCGCGCGGACGCCCTTACCGACCGTCGCCTGAAACCCACTGGCTTCGGGGACGTCGAGCCCTCGCTCGTCGGCCGCCTCGACCGTCGCAGTCGCGAGATGGTGTTCCGAGCGAGACTGGACGGCCGCCGCGACGGCGAGGAGACGCGCCTCGGTCAGCGCCTCGCCGTCGAGTGTCGCGGTGTCGCGGACTCCGACGTCGGTCAGGCTGGTATTTCCTTCGGTCAGTGTGCCGGTCTTGTCGAAGGCCACGGCGTCGATGGTGGCCGCCGTCTCGACGTGTTCGCCGCCCTTGAACAGGACGCCCTGGCGCGCCCCGGCGGCGATGGCCGAGAGTACCGCCGCAGGCGTCGAGATCACGACCGCGCACGGCGAGGCAGCGACCATGAGCGTCATCGCCCGGTAGAACGTCGGCTCGAACGCCGCGCCGATCGCGAGCGGGAGCGCGATGGCGACCCCGGTCATGCCGAAGACACCGAGGACGTAGGGCTGTTCGAGGCGGTCGATGAGCCGCTGTGTCGGGGCTTTCTCGCTCTGGGCGTTCTCGACCATGTCGATGAGCCGGGCGATCGCCGACTCCTGGGCGACTCTCGTGACCTGAACCTCCAGACTCCCGTTCTCGGTGATCGTCCCGCCGAACACCTCGTCGCCGGGCGTCTTCAGGACCGGGACGGACTCGCCGGTGAGCGAGGACTGATCGACCGTGCTCTCGCCCTCGACGACGACGCCGTCCAGCGGGATTCGATCGCCCGGCCGAACCACGAAGACGTCGCCGACCTCGACCTCGTCGATCGGAACGGTCTCTGTCTTCTCGCCCCGAACGACCTGTGCCGTCTCCGGTCGGAGTTCGACCAGCGACTCGATCGCCCGTCGCGACCGACCGATCGCGTAGTGCTGGAGCGTGTTCGACAGCGAGAACAGGAACAGCAACATCGCGCCCTCGAACGGCGCTCCGATCGTCAGCGCCCCCGCTGCCGCCAGGATCATCAACAGGTCGATGTCGACCGTTCTGTCTCGCAGTGACGCGATGCTTCCGCGCAGGCCGTACCAGCCCCCGAAGACGTACGCCGTCGCGTAGCCGCCCCACACCAGCGGTGTCGGCCCGGAGAGGAGATCAGTCGCGAGCCCGACTCCCATCCCGAGGAGCGTCAGCGCGACGAAGATCGATTCGCGTCGGAGCCGCTGCTGGTCTCGCTTCCCGTCTACACTGTCCTCGACGAGCACGCCGAACTCACGGACGATCGATACGACGTCTTCCCTGGAAACTACCGTCTCCTCGAACGTGACCGAACAGATTCCCGAGCGGAACGAGACCGACGCCTCCCGGACGCCCGCCGTCGCTTCGAGCTGTCGTTCGAGACGCAACGCACACGACTCACAGCTCCGACCGCCGTCGTGTTCGACCGGCAGCCGGACGGTATCGAGCGTGGGGTCGGCTGTCTCGCCCATCGACGCGCTCACACGACGACCCCGTCCTGCCCCCTCCGCTGGAACGTCGCGATTGGGTTCGTTCGCATACGTCTACTGGCGGGCGCTCGGCCTTATACCGTCCCCCTGGACGGACGAGTATTTCACAGACCCGTCCCAACCACCGGGTATGGCTTCGCTACTGTCGATCGGGATTCAGGGGGCGATTCTGGGGCTGGTCGCGACGCTCGCGATGGACGTCGTGATGAGACGACTCCAGGAAGGACAGACAATTCCCCGCGTGGCCGCCAGCGTGCTCACGGGCGACGATCCCCGCGACGTCACCGAGCGTCGGGCAAAGAGTGTTCACTATCTCGCCGGGGTTGCCTCGGGGATCCTCTTTCTGGCGCTACTGGGACTCGGCTGGTGGCTCCTGGGTATCGGGGCGGGCGCGTTCGGCCTCCGGGGACTGCTCGCACTGGCCGCGAGCAGTCTCGTCCTCTACGGGTGGCTCGCCGGCTTCTTCGCGGTCGTCGTCCTGCCGCGATACCAGGGTGGGATGGCCCGCCAGCGACTGCACACTGTGCGTCGCACCTGGGCCGTCCTCGCCGGCGTGCAGGTCGGTACACTGGTCGTGCTCTGGCTCGTCTTAACTCGACTCGTCTGATCCAGCCAGATCCGAGACGGTGAGTTCGGTCGCCGTCCGCCAGTAGTGATCGAACGTCTCTATCGCCCAGGATCGGACGGCCTCCGAGTCGGTATCGATCGACGCTCGGAGCACGCCCGTCTCGTCGCGCAACAGCAGGTGGACCGTCCCGTCGGCGATCGTCACCGCCAGCGGGATCCCCTCTTCGCGGACTCGGACGGTCGCCTCCGGGGCTGACAGGAGCGACACCAGGCGCTCTCGCAGGTCTGCGTCGCTGGCGAGGGCCTCGACAGCGCTTCGTGAGAGCACGCCCGAGAAAGAGAGTTCTCCGGCGCTGGCGCGGCGTTCGACGACGGAGAGGTTCTGTTCGTTGAACGCGTGTGAGAACGCCCGGACTTCTGTGGCGTCCTCGACGAGATCTAGCAGGCGCTGGACGGGCGCGTTCGGGCGGGTCTGGGTCGGCGTGGTGATCGTCGCGTCCGCCAGGTGTCGGAGGTCGAAGTCCATCGCGTGGGTCGGGAGGTATCGGACCAGTCCACGAAGCTCGCGCTCGGTCTCGAGGATGTCGAGCAAATCGTTGAACCCCTGGGCGACGAGCGTCCCGGTCGCGGTCGCGACGTAGTCGCTGCCGTCCTGGCGGGCCCACGAGCGGTCCTGAAAGTCACTCAGGATCCGCCCCAGCGTCGCCTGTGACGCACCCGTCTCGGCTTCGAGTTCCGGCCGTGTGTGTCGACCGTCCGAGAGTAGCGTCAGCACCTCGACGCGATTCTCCGAGAGCGCCAGAAACTCGATCTCCTCGAGTGCCGACTCCATACTCCCGGTTGCTCGCCCTCGGGTGAAAGCCTTACCGTCGCCGGTGGCATCGGTTCCTGGCGAGTGTTGCACGCCGTGCAACTGTTGCACCCGCTGTGACTGCTGCACGACGCGGTCCATTCCGGCGCTATGCAACGTTTTCTGGCGTCATCTATGGGTTTCCAGCCCTTCGATTACGATATGTTCCGGATCTTTCTCCACCGGAGGTGTGGCCGATGATCGACCGCACCAGCGCCGCGCTGTTCGCGCTGGCGAGTCTGCTGTTCGGCGGGACCTTCGTCGCCGCCAAAGCCGGGTTGGCGTATTTCCCGCCGGTCCTTTTCGTCGCGCTGCGGTTCGATATCGCGGCCGTGGCGATCGCCATCTTCGCCCTCGTGACGATCCCGCGGGCCGATCTGGTCCCGCAGACCCGGGGCGACCTTCTCGGGATCGTGGCGACGGGCGTGTTCGCGATCGGGCTGGCCAACGCCCTGCTGTTCGTCGGCCAGCAGGACGCTACCAGCGCCGTGGGCGCGATCGTCTTCGGCCTCAATCCGATCCTGACGCCCGTCTTCGCCGCCGTCCTGCTGGCCGACGAGCAACTCTCCCGGCGAGGCGCACTCGGTATGATCCTCGGACTGCTCGGCGTCGCGCTCGTCGTCGATCCCGATCCTGCGACGCTACTCGCCGGCGGTGTGGGCAAGCTGCTCATCTTCGCCGGTGCGGTCAGTGGCGCGCTCGGGACCGTGCTCATCCGTCGGGCCGACACGACGCTGTCCAGTACCGCCCGCACTGCGTGGGGTCTCCCGCTTGCTGCCGCACTCACCCACGTGCTCAGCCTCGCGACCGGCGAATCTGCCGGATCGATCGCGTGGACGCCCGAAGCCGTGCTCGCGCTGGCGTACGTCGGCCTCTTCGCCGGGGCGGTCGCCTACATCGCCTACTTCGGATTGATCGACGCCACGGGAGCGATCAGGGCCAACCTGATCTTCTACGTCGTGCCCGCGGTCGCGACGCTCGGCGGATGGGTGCTCCTCGGCGAGACGGTCTCGGCGATCACGGTCGTCGGCTTCGTCGTGATCGTCGCCGGGTTCGCCGTCATCGGGAGTCGGTCGCTTCTCGATGCCGTCGGCCGACCCAGCGAGTGGTTCTCGACGCCGGAAAGCCCGGAGAAGACGGGCTACTCCCGGTCGGACTGACTCTCACTGTGCAACTGCAGCCGCACGCCCCATCAGCCCGTCACCGACCGACTCGTAGTACCAGGCCAGCCAGAGCGCGGCCGCGACGTTCGAAACCGTGACTGCCCAGAAGACGCTGGTGACGCTACCGCCCAAGAGGAGCACGCCCGCCGCAGCGATCGGCAATCTGACCGTGCCGTACTGCATGACAGTCGAGAGGAAGCTGATCCGCGAGCGGTCGGCGGCGTTGAAACCGGCCTCGAAGAGATAGATCGCGCCCAGTGCCGGATACCCGATCGCCAGGATTCGGAGGTACTCGATCGTCAGCGAGAGCGCCTCGCTGGACAGCGTGGGGGCGAACGCGAGCGCTAGCGGACTCGCCGCTATCCACTGGGAGAGGCCGACGACCAGCAGCGCCCCGCTGGCGACCCCGACGCCCAGCCAGACCGTCAGCCGGGCGCGATCGGGGCGCTCCGCTCCGAGGTTCTGTCCGACCACACTCTGGGCTGCCTGCTGGAGGCCCTGGGGCGGGACGAACGCGATCGAGGCCACTCTCGCACCGATCGTGTAGGCAGCCAGTCCGGCCCCGCCGGCTGCCAGAAAGACCAGCAGGTAGACCGGCAACCGAAGCAACTGCCGGGCTGCCTGCTGACCGCCGACGGGCGCGCCGATCGAGAGGATGCCGCGGGTCGTCTCGCGCTCGATGCCCAGGCGCTCGCGCGTGAGCATCCCGTCGTTTCGGCCCCGTGCGATCAGCACGAACCCGAGCACGACCCCGGCCAGCGAGCCCAGGACCGTCGCGAGTGCCGCGCCGGTGATTCCGAGGCGTGGAAACGGCCCCAGCCCGAAGATCAACAGCGGGTCGAGCACGATGTTGCCACACAGTGCCAGCCCGTTCATGTACAGCGACGCTCGCGAGTCACCGTGGCCGACGAACCCGCCCTCGACAGTGTCGGTGACGGCCATGATCGGCAGCCCCAGTGCGAGCACCGAGAGATACTGGACCGCCAGTTCGGTGACTGCCACTCCACTCTCGGGACGAACCATCGAGAGCGCCCTCAACAGCGGTCCCGCCGCCACTGCCATCAGACCGCCGACGACGACACCGACACCGAGTGCCATCACGAGCCCAGTGTACAGCGCCGTCCGCGCTCCCGCCCGGTCGGTCGCGCCCACCCGACGCGAGACGACGACCTGCGTCCCGACGAAGGTGACGAACACGCCCGCGAACATGAGCCCGAGCAACGGCGTCACGAGGCCTACTGCCGCCACGGCGTCGCCGCTCACCCGCCCCAGAAAGACGATGTCTATCACCTGCTGGAGGACCTGTACGACGTTCTGGACCAACAGCGGGACCGCCAGCACTACCAGTGGTCCAAGGAGACTTCCCTCCGTGATGTCCTCTGTCGATACCTCCAGCACACCTCCTGTTCTTCGCCGAACTGTTATATTAATTCCGGCGGATAAATAATAATATTCTGGGGCCGGCTCTCACTCTTCACTCAGCGCCGCCGCGATCGCCTCTAGCTCGGCTTTTCGGAACGCCTGTTCGCTCTGGCTCGGATCGTTCACGTCGCGTTCGCCGATCGCGTAGAGGATACCCGCTCGCATCTCGGGTTTCGACGGGAACGAATCGTGATCGATCTCGTAGCCGACGGCCTCACAGATGGCCGCCAGCGACTCTTTGGTGAACGCCGTCGATTCGAGACGCTCGTAGCGACCGACAGCGACCCGGATCTCGTTACGGAGTTCGTCGACGGTTGGCATACGCCCACGTGGTCGCGGTGCCGTTGTGTATCTGTTGGTCGCCGTGGCTGCCGAGCCTCCGTATTTGTCGCCGCGTCCGCGACGATACCAGGCCGCTCTGCCCGGCACTCACCTGTCAGATTCCGAAGGTTGATGTGGGCGAGCGCTGAACCACTCCGCCATGGCTGCGATCGAAGCGCACAATCTCACGAAGCGCTACGGCACGCTGACGGCGGTCGACCGCGTCGACCTGACCGTCGAAGAGGGGGAGATCTTCGGTTTTCTCGGGCCGAACGGGGCTGGCAAGTCGACGATGATCAACATGCTGCTGGACTTCGCCCGCCCGACCGACGGCCGGGTCGAGGTGTTCGGGATGGACTGTCAGCGCCAGAGCGTCGCCACCCGCGAACGGATGGGCGTCCTGCCGGAAGGATACGAGGTCTACGACCCCCTGACCGGCCGCCAGCACATCCAGTTCGCCATGGAGTCAAAGCGCGTCGACGGCGACCCGATGGACGTCCTCGATCGGGTCGGGATCGCCGACGCCGCCGATCGAGCGGCCGGCGGCTATTCCAAGGGGATGGCCCAGCGGCTCGTCCTCGGGATGGCGCTTGTCGGCGAGCCGGACCTGCTCTTGCTCGACGAGCCGACCACTGGTCTCGATCCAAACGGTGCGAAAGCGATGCGTGAGATCCTCACCGAGGAGAACGAGCGCGGCGCAACGATCTTCTTCTCCAGTCACATCCTCGAACAGGTCGAGGCGATCTGTGACCGCGTCGGGATCCTCTCAGACGGTGAGGTGGTCGCCGTCGACACCATCGAGGGTCTCCGCTCGGCAGCCAAGAGCGGGACGAAACTCCTGATCACCGTCGACGACCTCGACGTCGTCGACCTCGACGCGATCGAGGCAGTCGAGGGAGCCGACTCGGCGTGGATCGACGACGAACGGTTGGCCGTCAACTGTTCGAGTGCGGCCAAGATCGACGTATTGGTCGCACTGAACGACAGCGGTGCTGACGTGCTCGACTTCACCGTCGAAGAGCCCTCGCTCGAAGATCTCTTCGTCGAGTACACCGGAGGCCGGTCCTGATGGTCTGGCAGGCGATCGCTCGCAAAGAGGTCCGCGGCCTCATCAAGCCACGCCGTCGACGAGCCGGCCTCGCGCTCGTCGCGCTCGTCTTCGTGCTGGGCGGGTATCTCCTCCCGACCACCACAGCCAGTCCCGAGACTGCCGATCTCGCCCCCTACCTGACGGGCGCCGTCACGCTCGTGTTACCCTTGTTCGGCCTGCTGCTCGGATACAAGACGATCGTCAGCGAACGCGAATCCGGACGGATCCTGCTGTTGCTCTCGCTCCCGCACAGCCGTCTGGAAGCGGTCTTCGGGAAGTTTCTCGGACGGGGCGGCGTTCTGGCCCTCGTCGTCACTATCGGGGTCGTTCTCGCCAGCGCGCTCGTGGCTTACCCCTTCGGCAGCCTCCAACTGGGCGTCATGCTGGCGTATCTGCTGGTGACGCTGGTCTACGGACTCGCGTTCGTCAGCATCGGGATGAGTCTCTCGACGTTCACCCGGTCCGGCCAGCGCGCGACGGCTGCGACCTTCGGCGTCTTCTTCGTGTTCGTCGTCCTCTGGACGGAACTCAGAGCCCCGTTTCGGATCGCACTCGATTATCTCGGCCTCGCCGGTGACGGCCTTCCTGACTGGGCTCTGTTCGTCTACGGGCTGGAACCCGGGATGTGCTATTCCCGTGCTGTCCGGGCGTTTTTCGCTGGGTCCGAGCAGGGTGCGTATCTCGGTCCCGACGCCCCATTCTATCTCGGGGAGTGGGTCGCACTGATCGTACTCCTGTGCTGGGTGGTCGTCCCCGTCGCCGCTGGCTACCGGCGCTTCGAGGTGACCGACCTGTGAGTTCGCTCGCCATCGCGCGCAACGATCTCAGGGAGACCAGACAGTCGAAGATACTCTGGCTCCTCGGCGCGACGATCATGCTCGGCTTCGGCGCGCTCACCTACGCTGCCGGGGAGTTTCTGTCTTCGGGGTTCGACCTGTATCTGGACGTTCTCACGGGCGTGTTCGTGCTCCTGGCCCCCTTGATCGGCGTAGCGGTCGGGTACAAGGCCGTCATCGCCGAACGCGAATCCGGGACGATAGCGCTACTCATGTCGCTGCCCCACTCACGCGTCGAGCTCGTGGTCGGCAAACTCCTCGGCCGGTTCGTCGTCGCGGGCGCGCTGCTCGGGTTCGCGTTGGTGGGCAGCGGCGTGGTCTCCCTCGCTGTCTATCCCACGTTCGACTTCTCGGGGTTCGTCGGCTTCTCACTGCTCGTGCTCTTCTACACGTTCACGTTCGTCGCGCTCGCGACTGGCTTCTCGATGGCGCTGTCGTCGTCGCGCCGGGTCATCGGTGCCGCCTTCGGTGCGTACGTCCTCCTGATCATGCTCTGGAACCAGGTGGTCGACGTGTTGGTTCTGATTCTCTTTCGATTCCGCCCGTCCGGACTGGCTGACCCACCGCTGTGGGCCGAATCCGCGAAGTTCTGCACTCCTTTGACCAGCTTCACGTATCTCCTCGATACGACGCTCGGGGTCGGTCCCGGCGCGACCGGTCTCGACATCGGCTCCCAGTGGTTCGCCTCCAATTGGCTCGCTCTGTTGGTCCTCAGTGCGTGGATCGTCTGCCCGCCTGCCCTCGGATATCTCTCGTTCAGGAGTACCGAGTTCTGACTGCCCGTCCGGCTTCTCCGAGTCGCCCACGGGTTGCAGCAGTGTGGAGTGGTGTATCATCCCGAACAAACGTGAAACGTTTTATCTCACGAGCGTTCAACCCTGTAGTATGGACTGTCCCCGTGGGTGCGGACAGGTAGCGACGACGACAACGACGGGGCCGACGACGACGGTGCTCTCGTGTGGTCACCAGCTACCGCCGGACGTTCTCGCACGAACTGCCTGCGAGAGACCGACAGTGTGGTTGGCTACGAGGACCAGAGTCATCGAGTGACTACATGTCTGCAGCTACCCGAGTGACGATCCAGCAACTGGCCGGCGGGAGCAAGTGGCACTGCCCGGACGTGGAGTGTCGGTACGTCGATTCGGCCGATCTGGAACTCGACGGGCCGACGAAAGACGTCGTCTGGGACGATAATCGACAACAGCTACGCGTTGCAGATGTCGAGGACGAGACCGTCCGGCTCTCGGACGTCTGTAACGTCTGCCGACACGCGAAGGGGTGGTCCATTCCGTGGTCGAGTCGGACCGCGACGGACGAGGAATCCTGACGCGACTGTCGTGCCGGCCCGTGACCCACTGTCGTACCCGATTCGGAACGTAACCTATATCAATCGCACTCCGGCTACATTGAGGTGCACCCAACGCGTGTCCGGGTTGGGGTAGTGGTTATCCTCCAGCCTTGTGGAGGCTGGGACGCGGGTTCGATTCTCGCACCCGGACCTGGTATTAATTTTACACTTTCTCAGAGGCCCAGAGTGGCGACACGGCCACGAGAGACCGCGTCGATTAAATGATCCTCCCGTGAGATGTCATCTATGGTGCGAGATCTCCTGAGCGACAGGGTGGCTCGATACGGTGGGGGGACGCTACTCGGCGCGGTAACGTACTGGATCTCCTTTCTGTTGGTGTACGTCCTCGCAGACGTCGAGAGAATGCGATCGTCATTTGCGAGCGGATTGCGGGTAGGGCTCGGCGCACCGTTGTCGTCGGTCGGAATCTCACCGCCCGGATCGCTTACGTATGCCGGGTGGATCTTCTACGAGGCGCATTTCAGTGCGACGACTGCCAGTGTCTCCAACAGTTTCGGGCGACTCTCCGAGACTGATACGATGGGGGTTGGGCCACAGACGTATCTGCACCTGATTCCGCCACTGCTGCTGATCGGCGCGGGGCTGTTGTTGGCCCGGCTGTTACGCGATACCGACACCCCCTCGACGTTCACTGGCGCGTCGATCGCACCGGGGTATCTGCTGATGGCCGTGGCCGGCGCGTTCCTGTTCACGTGGTCGCAGACTGCCCAGAACCAGTTCGCGACGGCGACGATCTCGATGCACCCGTCGCTGCTCTTTGCAGTGCCAGTCATGGGATTGCTCTACCCTGTTCTCTGTGGCGGTCTCGGCGGATTTCTGTACACGCTCACTCGGATTGCCAGACTTTGAATCGGGTTCGAATCAGCTATCACCGTAAATCTCGTCGATGTCGTCGGCGAAGCGGTCGAGAATCGAGCGGCGCTTCTTCTTCATCGAGGGCGTGAGAAGGTTGTTATCTGCCGTCCACTCATCAGAGACGAGTCGGAACTGTTTGATCCGGGCGGCCTTCTCGAGGTCGGCGTTCACACTTTGAATCTCCTCGTCGATCCACTCGTGGACGCGGTCATCCTGGCAGATAGCGCGCTGATCGTCCGGCAGGTCGATCCCCTCTGAGTCGGCCCACTGGCGGACCTGCTCGAAGTTCGGGACCACGAGGGCGGAGACGAACTTCTGTCCGTCGCCGACGACCATGATCTGCTCGACGCGGTCGGACGTCGCAAATTCGTCTTCGATCGGCCCGGGCGCGATGTTCTTGCCCGTGTCGAGGACGAGGATCTGTTTGATCCGATCCCGGTAGGTGAGGTAGCCGTCGGCGGTCTGCTCGATGACGTCGCCGGTGCGGAACCAGCCGTCTTCGGTGAAGACGCGCTCCGTCGCGTCGGGCTTGTTCCAGTAGCGCTCGAAGACGTTCGGCCCCTTCAACAGGAGTTCGCCGACCTCGCCGTCGGCGTCGGTGAACTGCTCGGGACCGACGACCGAGGTGTCGATCTTCGTCTCGACGTCGGTCACGGGCGGGCCGAGCGTCCCGGGTCTGATGTCCTCGGGCGGATTTACCGACACGACGGGTGCCGTCTCGGTCAGGCCGTACCCTTCGAGAATCGGGATCCCCAGTCCGAGGAACAGTTCTGCGAGATCCTTGCTGAGACTGCCGCCGCCGCTGACCATGAACTCGAT